>JBDTIP010000083.1:0-8165 GCA_039936295.1 Gemmatimonadaceae bacterium | reverse complement strand
CGCGTGGTCGCGCCGATGAGCGTGAAGCGCTCGATTGGCATCGTGATGGTCTGCGCCTTGGGACCATCGGAAAGGCGAATGTCGATCTTGTAGTCTTCCATCGCCGGGTACAGAAACTCCTCGATCACCGGACGCAGGCGATGTATCTCATCGATGAACAAAATATCGCCAGCGCGCATGTTGGTGAGCGTGCCCACCAAATCGCCGGGCTTCTCAAGCGCGGGCCCGGAGGTCGCGTGGATGTTCACGCCCAGCTCACGGGCGATCAACTCCGCGAGAGTGGTCTTGCCGAGCCCCGGCGGTCCAAAGAACAGCGTGTGGTCAAGCGGCTCGCGCCGCGCGAGCGCAGCATCGATGTAGATACGCAGCGACTCCTTCACCTTGGGCTGGCCGATGAACTCGGCAAGCTTCTGCGGCCGGAGCGACAGCTCCACGACCGACTCCTCGGGGATTACCTCAGGGGTGGTGATCTCGGCGCGGGACATGGTTGGGGTGTCCAAAGCTACTCCGGGCATGCAGTAACAATATCCCGAAGAAACGCCGAACTCAAGTGCAGTGGAGTCAACCGTTCCCCAAAGCGGGCGACGTCATCGATGCAGCGTTTCCAGGCGTTCTGCCGCGCGTCCGAGCGTTTCAAACGTCTTGCAGAAGGCGAATCGGACCGCCGAAGTGCCGCGTCCAGGCTCGCCGTAGAAGCTGGTTCCCGGAACCGTCGCGACTCCGACAGTTTCGGCGAGCCACACCGCGAACTCTCGATCATCGCGGCCGCTGTCGATCGCGCTGAAGTCAGCAAGCACGTAATAAGCACCGTCGGGTGCGCTGCATGAGAATCCTGCGCTCGTCAACGCCGTCATCAGCACGTCGCGGCGTTGTCTGTACGCGCGCTGCATGTGATTGTAATAGTCGGCGTCGAACGCCATCCCAACAGCGCCAGCTGCCTGAAGCGGCGCCGGTGCTCCGACGGTGAGAAAGTCGTGAACCTTCCGGATCGCGCCGCTAAGTTGCCGTGGTGCGATCACGTAGCCGAGGCGCCATCCGGTGCACGAGAACGTCTTGGACAACCCCGAAATCGTGACCGTACGCTCGGCCATCCCAGGCCATGTTGCTATTGGATGATGGTGACCGGCGTAGACAATGTGCTCGTAAATCTCGTCGGTGATGACGATAAAATTGTGACGCTGCGCGAGTTCGGCGATGGCGGATATCTCCGCCCGGGAAAATACCTTTCCGGTTGGATTGTGCGGGGTGTTGAGCACGAGCGCACGCGTGCGCGGAGTGATCGATGCGGCGAGCCGCTCGATGTCCAGATCCCACTTGGGCGCCATGAGCGGCACGAACACCGGCTGTGCGCCGGCGAGCACGGCATCGGGTCCATAGTTCTCGTAGAACGGCTCCATGATGATGACCTCATCTCCCGGATCAATGAGAGCCATGAAAACCGAGGCCATTGCTTCGGTAGCGCCGCAAGTGACCGTGACCTCAGTGTCGGGATCGACTGCCATGTTGTACCAGCGGCGGTATTTCTCGGCGATTGCGATACGCAGCGCTGACGACCCCCAGGTGATCGCGTACTGATTGATATCACCCATTATCGCTGCACATGCAGCTTCCTTCATGGGCGCCGGCATCGGGAAGTCCGGAAAGCCCTGCGCGAGGTTCACCGCGCCCGCACGCTGCGCGATACGCGTCATCTCGCGGATCACCGACTCGTTGAACGTGTTTGTTCGCTTTGCAGTATGGTTCATGGAGTTTGGAATCACGAAGCGTGCGTCGTGCGGTGAGAAAGTGTGCGGCTCGCTAGCGGACAGCGATCCGTGCGAGAGCGGAACGAATCAACTCGGTTGCGGCGAGCGGTCCTTTGGCGGCGTCGAGAGTCATGCGAACGGCCCGTTCCGAGTCGGTGAGCGAGTAACCGAGCGAGACGAGTGCACGTATCGCATCCTCTGCGGCAGCTCCAGGCAGCGGCGCGCCAGAAGGGCCGGACGAAACATCCACGTCGCGCATCTTCGTCGCGAGGTCCAGGATCATCTGGTCTGCTTTCTTTTTGCCAACGCGCGGCACACTCTGCAGAGTGACGGCATCCTTGTCGACGATTGCGCGCACCAGCCGCGCGGCGGTTAGAGATGACAGGAGACTCACCGCGAGCGCGGGGCCGACTCCGTTGGCAGTGCGAACGAGGTCGAAGACGCGCCGCTCCAGCTGCGAAGTGAAGCCGAAAAGCTGCCAGCCGTCTTCCTTCACGACGAGCGACGTGAACAGTGATACCTGCCCACCTGTGGCTGGGAGCGTCTCGTACACCGAGAGCGGAATCTGCAGCGTGTAGCCAACGCCACCGGGTGTCGTGATCTCCACGCGGTCGAGATCTTTCGCCTCAAGTATTCCGTTGATGCGTGAGATCATCGTGCGACGAGAAGCTGTGGTGAGATATCAGGCACGAGCGGATGGGTTTGCGTGCGATGTGATGGACGGCGCGCCTGACGACATGACGCAGGTAAGCGCCGCGGCCACTCCGTCTGCGGCATCGGACGGAGTGGGCACGGACTTGAGCCGCAGCAGGCGTGTGAGCATGAACTGGACCTGCGTCTTGGTGGCAGCGCCGCTTCCCACAACAGCCTTCTTGATTACGGCGGGCGGGTACTCGACGATCTCGATTCCCGCCTGCTGGCCAGCGAGCAGTATCACGCCGCGCGCGTGGCCGAGGACGACGGTCGTGCGGACGTTGTGTGCGTAGAAGATGTCCTCCACGGCGAGCGTGTCTGGGTTGTGAGTCCTGATGAGCTCGCTGACTCCCTCGTAAATCTCGAGAAGGCGGAGTGCGAGAGGCTCACGCGGCTTCGTTCGAATGACACCGCACTCGACGAGAGTTGCGGAGCCGAGGCGTTCGCCGCGCACCACCCCGTAACCGGTGACAGCTGTCCCGGGGTCGATGCCGAGCACGAGCACTACGCCGTGGCCATTTCGTCGGCGTCCATCTCGAAGTTTGCTGCGACCTTTTGCACGTCGTCCAGCTCTTCGAGTGCTTCGAGCAACCGGAGGAGAGACGTGGCTGCCTCTCCTGAAACATGCACGGTGTTCTTAGGGATGTATGCTACCTCCGACTCGGTGATCGTGACTCCGCGGGACTCGAGTCCCGTCTGGACGTCGTGCAGCGAGTTGGGGTGTGTGGTGATTACGAACTGCTCGTCCTCGCGCACGAAATCTTCAGCGCCAGCTTCTAGCGCCTTTTCGAGAGTCGCGTCCTCATCGGCGCTGGTCGCATCTACGTAGATCTGGCCCTTGCGGTCAAACATGAATGCGACCGAGTTTGTTGCGCCGAGGTTGCCGTTGCCGCGGGAGAGTCGGTGGCGGACGTCGGCGACCGTTCGGGTGGGATTATCGGTGAGTGCAAAGATCATTATGGCCACGCCGCCAGGCCCGTAGCTTTCGTAGATAACGTCCTGGTAGTCGACGCCGTCCAGGTCGCCGGTGCCCTTTTTTACAGCGCGTTCGATGTTCTCCTTGGGCATGGAGGCGGCCTTCGCAGTGTCTATAGCGGTGCGCAGGCGGGGGTTGCCGGCAGAATCGCCACCGCCAAGCTTGGCGGCCATCGTGATCTCACGGATGAGCTTGGTGAAATGCGCGCCGCGCTTGGCGTCGGTCGCGGCCTTGTAGTGCTTTATCTGCTTCCATTTGCTGTGACCGGCCATGGATCCTGCGTCTGTTCTAAGGGGTTTGTTCGTAATATAGATGGAGCCGCTCCGCGAGCGCGCCGAGTTCCTGAAGGGCGGCGGCGGATAGATGGCCGGTCAGAACATGCATCAGCTCGCGCACACTGGCGACGGCTTCGATTCCGCTGGCAACGCTTGCATCCATAGCGCGGAGGACTGCCATGCGCGCTGGCTGTGGCATGGTAAGCGCCGAGAGCCAAGTCCGTGCTCGTTCGGCGCGAAGCGTCCGCTCGGCGACGTCGAGTGCCACGGGCGGTAGCGAGGCGAGCATCAACCGCGCCGTCGTAAGTGTCGCCAACGCCATTTCCCGATCTCCCCCAAGCGACGCGGAGCAGGCCGATTCCGCGAGCGCAGGGACCGAGAATAGGATCGGCTCAAGCGAGTACGGCGGTGCCGGTGGAGGGGCCGTTCGGCTTCCGGCGCCGGGAGCTGGGGTTGGCAGGGCTTGGATCGCTGTCACGCGCGGAATCTAGGTGGATAACGGCAAAGGGGCTACATTGAACGCTTGTCCGAACTGCCGGGCGGATACCTTTATCAAGCCATGGCTTTGAGAGCAAAATCTGTCCTCTGGGTGGACGACGAGAGCGATCTGTTGGAATCGCACTGCATTTTTCTGCGATCCAAGGGTTACGACGTGGAGTGCGTGACGAACGCCGACGATGCGGTGGAACTGTTGCGCCGCCAAACGTTTGATTTGCTGCTGCTTGACGAGCAGATGCCTGGTACGCGTGGTTTGGAGGCGTACCGCGAGGTTCGCGAGATAGCACCGACTCTTCCGGTCGTGATGGTAACGAAGAGCGAGGAGGACTCGACTTTACGTGAGGCGATCGGCGCGAACATCCGTGAATATCTCGTCAAGCCTGTAAACCCGCGCCAAGTCCTGTCTGTAATCACGCGTATCCTCGACGGACCGCGGATCAGGTCGCAGGCAATCGCGCGCGCGTTTGTCGAGCGTTTCAGAGCGCTGGAGCTTGAGCGTGCGCGCAATCTCGACTGGCGCGGCTGGATTGAGCGGTACGACGAGCTGATACGCTGGGATGTGGATCTTGCCGAAGCGGACGAGCGCGGCTTGTACGACTCTCTGCAGGGTCTGTATGGAGACATGCATCGCGAATTTGCGGACTATATCCAGACGGCGTATCCGTCGTGGCTGGCGAACCTGAGTGGCGAGCGGCCACCACTGTCGATCGATGTGGTTGGTGAGTTCCTGAATCCCATACTCGAGCGCGAGCGAGCGGCGGTCTTCATCGTGATCGACTGTTTGCGCCTGGACCAGTGGCGCATCCTGGAACCATTGCTGGCACCGTACTTCGAAGTCGAGACGACGCATTACTACGCGGTGCTCCCCACGGCGACCCCATATTCGCGCAACTCGCTCTTCAGCGGGTTGTTTCCGGCCGAAATCGCAGCTCGCTTTCCACAGTGGTGGGGCGCGCAGGATGATGAGTCGCTCAACGCGCACGAGCGCGAGCTGCTCGAGGCGCACCTGCGAGAGCTGCGCGGCGAGACCCACGTCAGGTACCAGAAGATTTCCACGGCGAGCGGTTCCGACGATCTGGAGCGTCACATGGGGACTGCGATAGGTCCCGATGGCGTGAGCGCGTTCGTATTCAACTTCGTCGACCTGCTCACGCACGGGCGCAGTGAATCTCAAATACTCTACGAAGTCGCGCGCGACGAGATTGCGCTGCGTCGGCTGACGCGGCAATGGTTCGAGCGGTCCGCGCTACTCGCACTCCTCCGGGAGGCGTCGGCACGAAAGGTTACAGTGCTTCTGACGACGGACCACGGATCGATCCACTGCAACACGCCCGCGACAGTTTTTGCCAAACGCGACGCGAGCGCCAATCTGCGATACAAGTTTGGCGAGGACCTGCGGGCGGAATCGCCAGAGCAGGCACTTTCGTTTTCGAACCCAGACACTCTCAAGCTGCCGTCGCGTGGTCACAACGTGAACACGCTGCTGGCGCGCAACGATTGCTTCTTCGTGTATCCGACAAAACTTCGCGAATATCAAAGCCGTTACCGCGGGTCATTCCTTCACGGCGGCGTGTCCCCCGAGGAAGTCATACTGCCGTTGGCGCTTCTCACGCCCCGTCATTAGTGGCGACCTCGATCGAACCCGCGCTGGCGCCGATGGAGATGGGCGCGTCGAACCGCGGGCCTGGGATATCCATTTACAAGCGCCTGCTGCCTTTCATGAGACCACACACGTGGCGCATGGTTGGCGCGATCGTCACGAACATCGGCGCCGGACTGCTGGATGCATTCTCGGTTGCATTGCTGGTACCGTTTCTCAACACGTTGTTCGACCGACCGCCGCTCGACATAAAGGCAGGCTGGGTCTCCACACTGCTGCACCAGACTGTCGGCCGCTTGATGGTGAACGGCGACAAGATGGGCTCGCTGCGGAACGTGATCTTCATCGTGATGGCGGTCATTGTAGCCAAGAATGTCCTGGTCTGGATCAGCGGACAACTCGGCGCCGAACTGCAGGAGTTCGTGACACGAGATCTGCGCAACGCCGTGTACAGGCATCTCGCACGCCTTCCGCTGAGTTATTTCCTGCGCACCAAGTCTGGCCAGATCATATCGCGAATCCTGAACGACACATTCGAGACGCGCCTTGTACTGACCCAGATCGTCACCCAGTCGCTGCAGGCGGCAGCGATGGTCGTTTCGACCATTGCGTTCCTCTTCGACATATCGTGGCGCCTCACGTTGATGGCGCTGGTGATCGTTCCCATCCTGAGCCTGGTTCTTCAGCCGTTGCTCAAGAAGCTTCGTCGTGGGAACCGACGCCGCGGCAATCAGCATGGCGAGATGGCGAGCGTGCTGCAGGAAACGGTTTCCGGCATCCGCCTGGTAAAGTCGTTTGGCGCGGAGAAGTTCGAGGAAGGCCGCTTCACTGACGCAAGCGATACATACGCAAACACGACGGTCCGGCTCACGCAGTTGTCGTTTCTCGCGCCGCCAGTCACCGAAGTAATAGGAATGATGATCGCCGTAACGCTGCTCTGGATTGGCGCTCGGCAGGTCCTGGTGGAAGGATCGCTGTCGGGTGCTGATCTGATCACGTTCCTGGTGTTCGTCCTGCGGCTACTCGCGCCGCTCAAGCAGCTCACGGCGGTGCGTGCGACTGCTCAATCATCGCTGGCGTCGGCCGAGCGGCTGTTCGACATACTCGATACGCCGTCCGAGCAGGAGCGCGACCGCGGAACCATAGAGGTCGAGGGCTTCAGTCAGGACGTTGGCTTTGACGATGTGACCTTTTCGTACGAGGCGTCTCCGGGTCACGCGCTGGCACCGGTGCTGCGCAACGTGTCGTTCCGGGCATCGCGTGGCGACATCATCGCTTTGGTTGGCGCGAGCGGAGCGGGCAAGACGACGCTGGCCGATCTCATTCCGCGCTTCTACGAACCGGATTCGGGTACGATCGCGATCGACGGGGTGGACACCCGCACCATGACACTCGCATCGCTACGTTCGCTGATCGGGATCGTAAGCCAGGACACAGTGCTGTTCCATGACACGGTGAGAAACAATCTTGCATACGGTGCGGACGGTAAGTACAGCGACGCCGACGTCGAGCAGGCCGCACGTGCGGCGAACGCGCATTCGTTCATCATGGGAATGCCGGACGGCTACTCGACGCTGCTGGGGGAGCGCGGCACGCGGCTGTCGGGTGGGCAGAGACAGCGCATAGCGATCGCGCGAGCACTCCTTCTCGATCCGCCGATCCTGATTCTCGATGAGGCGACGTCGTCACTCGACACTGAATCGGAGCGTTTGGTGCAGGCAGCGATCGACCGGCTGCTGGAAGGTCGTACAGTATTCGTTATTGCGCACCGTCTCTCGACCGTTCAGCATGCCACGCAGATACTGGTGCTGGACAAGGGACGGATCGTCGAGCGCGGAACACACGGCGAGCTAGTCGCGCTGGACGGCGTTTATTCGCGCCTCTACAACATGCAGTTTCGGAATGCCAACGACGCTGGCGCTGCAGAGGAAGCGGCGGCGGTCCCGGCGTTCAGCTGAAGTGAATTATCTCTTCGTGCACTCCGGTCGTGAGTGGTCGGGAACTGCGCGCGTGTTCGCGGCCGCTGCGCTGGGTCTGGCTCGTCGAGGCCATGCGGTCACTTTTGCCGCGGAGCCTGACTGCACCGTCGAGCAGATGGTATCGGAGATGGCTACTTCGCCAGATCGACTCATGCTCGACGTCAGGCCAGTGACGTTGCGCGGCACATGGCTGGGAGCTGCGCTGAGGCTGCGTCGTCTTGCGCGTCGTCAGTCTTCAGACGTTGTGCTGGTGCACACGGATCGGGAGCACCTTGTAGCGAGCGTCGCGTATCGATGGGGCTCGCGCGCGCGGGTAATCCGCCGGATTCGAGCCGGCCAGACGTCAGACATCAGGCGAACCGGGCGAATGGCGGCGCGCATCGCTCCGACTTCGTACAT
>JBDTIP010000082.1:0-6674 GCA_039936295.1 Gemmatimonadaceae bacterium | reverse complement strand
TGCTCGGCGTGGTGAGCGTCGTAAACGGCTGATGTTCCGCCCTCGCCAACTTCTCTGTCGACGGCGTAACCAGCGATCGTTGTTCCCACCAGATTTTCTCGTGGCACTCGGCGAACCTAACGCGAATTGGGCGTCTGGGACAGGGGTAGCAGAGTATATAATACTAAATGACCGTGCGGTGACCTACCGCCTTTCACACCCACAGACTGGCTCATGACACTAATGTCGCTCAGATGGCTCGGATTTGGCGTGATTGCTAGCCTGTCGGCGTGCGTCTCGGGTAGTTCGGGTGGGGCAGGATCGCAGCGGCCAGATCCACTACGGAATTACGATCCCAACCGGTCTGCAGTCGTAGGAAGTACGGGGGAATTCGCCACCATTTACCGAACCATGGGGCTCGCCGCCTCTGGTGCACCCATGTTTTTTGTGGGTGATGTGGCGTACTTCGCAACTCCGTCACCAGACAGCACCCTAGTAGTGATTGGGATGTCGCTCCCCAATAAGGGGTTGACGTTCAAGCGCGATCAGAACGGCTATGTCGCGAGCTATGCCGTGGACGTAGCACTCCGGAACAGCACGGGAGTAGTAGCGCAAACCTCCGACAGCGAGTCGGTCCGGGTGCCGACGTTCAAGGAGATATCGCGTACAGACGAGAGTGTGATATACCACCGGGCGTTCAGGGTGCCGCCTGGAGGCTATGAGGTGACATACGCCGTACGGGACGGCGGCAGTCAGCGGAGCGGTACACAACGTCTGCCTATCGAGGTTCCACGTATCGGTCTATCCGGCCCTACCGCGTTGTCCACGGTCGAGCCTGTGTACGAGGCGCAGCCGCGCACGCAACTGAACTCAGTACCAGCCTATCTGCCGGCACCTCGAGCGTCGTACGTGTTTGGTGTAGATGATTCGGCGTTGGTGTATCTGGAGTCATACAATCCAGCCGCGCCAATATCGGTGCAGCTGCGGACTGCGGACGGGGGAGTTGCGTGGCAAGGGACGAGAACTCTTGCTGCACGCGGACCGCATCTCGCGTCCGGGCTGGTGACGATCCCTCTAGCACACGCCGATGTTGGCATCGGGACCATCGTAGCGACAGCCGCGGGGTCACCGGATACATTGGGCACGCGGATTTTTGTAGGGTTCGGTCCCGATCTTCCAGTGCTCTCCTTCCAGGCGATGCTTGGCTACCTGCGTTTCTTCGCGACACCAGGCATACTGAAGCCGCTGTACGATGCAAAGCCGGAGGAACGAGGCGCAAGATGGGCGGCGTTTTTGCGTGCGACCGATCCGAATCCGAGCACGCCGCAGAACGAAGCGCTGGACGATTACTTCGGCAGAATACGCGACGCAAATTCGACCTTTCTCTCAGACTCTCCGCAGGGGTGGCTGTCAGATCGAGGCATGGTCTTCGTGACGCTTGGCAGTCCGTCCAACGCGTACGAAGATTATGGATCGATGTACATGGGAGATTTCGCGGTAGCCGGCGAGATGGCGACGCGCGTGAAGATACTGGTATGGGAGTTCAGCCAGTACCAATCACAGATCGTCTTCTACGATCCAAACGACACTGGCCAGTGGCGCCTTACGCGTCCGAGCATGGCGGTGTTCCAATCACTACTCTCGCGAAAGATGAACCGGTAAATGGAAGTAGAACTACCGAAAGCGCCAAGATTGTTTCTGGTGGATGGGTACGCGCTCATCTACCGTGCGTTCTTCGCACTGATATCACGTCCTCTCACGACGAGCCGAGGTGAGAACACGTCAGCCGCATGGGGGATTGCAAACTTCCTTCAGCGGTTGCTGACGTCGCATCGCCCGGAATATCTGGGTTGGGTTCACGATTCCGGTCTCTCGTTCCGGCACGAGCGCTATCCAGCGTACAAGGCCACGCGCGAGAAGCTGACCGAAGAACTGCAGTCGGACTTCGACCGCGGAATGGAGCGTGTGACCAGCCTGCTCGCTGCGTACGGCATTCCGATTCTTGCGCTGGAAGGCTACGAAGCGGACGATGTAATTGGCACGCTTGTCAAGAAGTCAGTTGACGCCGGCCTTAATGTTGTCGTGATATCCGGCGACAAGGATTTTCAGCAGCTCGTTCGTCCTGGTGTCTGGCTCTTGAATCCAGGTCGTGGTGGTCCAGCGAGCGTCGAAGAGCAGTGGGTTGGCGTCGAGAACGGTGCGGAACGGCTTGGTGTGCCGCCGAGCTATGTGACGGATTACCTGTCTCTGGTTGGTGACTCGTCGGACAACGTGCCAGGAGTGAAGGGAATCGGCGACAAGACCGCCTGCGAGCTCGTCGCGCAGTACGGGCACCTTGAGGACATTCTCTCGCACGCCGCCGAGTTGACCAAGAAGCGGCCGCGGGAGGCATTGCTCGAGCAGGCTGAGAACGCGCGTCTGTCGAAAGAGCTCGTGACGATTCGAGAGGATCTTCCGGTCGATCTGGATCTGAACGCGTTGAAGGTAGGCACGCCGGACAACGCTACTTTGGCACAGCTTTACGTGGAGCTTGAGTTCCACACGTTCGCCAAGCAAGCAGCTGGAGCTGTAGAAGCGCCCAAAGTCACCGCGTCCGCGAAGTACCGTACTGTGGAGACAGTGGCGGAGATGGAACGTGTGGTACACGGGGCGCGGAAGGCTCGCACGATTGCGGTGGATACGGAGACATGCATCGATCCCGGATCCCCATCTAAGGTGGACCCGCTCAGGGCGCGTCTGGTATCTGTGTCGATCGCCATAGCGCCAGGTGAAGCGTACTACTTTCCGCTCGCGCACACCGATGCCGCAAGCCATCAGGGCGAACTGCTTGCAGCAGATGCCGCACCAAAATCGAGTATCAAGAACCTCCCATCGCTCACGTCTGACGCCATGAAGCCGTTGCGTGATCTTCTGGAAGATGCTTCGGTGCCAAAGACACTACAGAATGCCAAATACGACCTGCTGGTGTTGCGGAGTGAGGGCATCACGTTACGCGGCATCGAGTTCGATACGATGATTGCGAGCTACGTACTGGATCCTGGCCGCAGATCGCACTCGCTCGACATGCTGGCGCTGGAGTTCCTGGACCACAAGATGACGTCGTATGTGGACGTCTGTGGAAAGGGGAAGGCGGAGATCACCTTCGATCAGGTTCAGCTCGACGTAGCGCGCGATTACTCGTGCGAGGACGTCGACATGACACTGCGGATGCGCCAGCACTTCGAGCCTCAGCTCGACGCGCACGAACTGACGCGTCTGTTCGCGGATGTGGAGATACCACTGATCTCTGTTCTCGCCGACATGGAGTGGAACGGCATCGCGATTGACGGCGAACGATTCGCGAAGCTCAAGGAGCGATTCCAACGTGAGCGTGAGCAGGTTCAGCTGGATATCTACAAGGAAGCTGGTGAGGAGTTCAACATCGGCTCCAACGTCCAACTTCGCGAAATCCTGTTCAACCGGCTCAAGCTTCCGGTACTGAAGAAGACGACAACTGGTCCGTCCACCGACGCCAGTGTGTTACAGGAGCTTGCGGAGGAAGGTCACAAGCTTCCGTCGTTGTTGATGGAGTACCGTGAGCTGGCCAAACTCGAGAGCACATATCTGGACACGCTGCCTCGTCAGGTAAATCCGCGCGACAACCGGCTTCACACCTCTTTCAATCAGACGGTAGCGAGCACCGGGCGGCTGTCATCGAGCGATCCTAACCTTCAGAACATCCCTATTCGGCGCGAGCTGGGGCGCGACATACGGCGTGGGTTTGTGCCGCGCGCTGGTTGGAAGCTGCTCGCTGCGGATTACTCACAGATCGAACTGCGCCTCCTGGCCCATCTCTCCCACGACCGCAACTTCGTGGATGCCTTCAACGCAGGCGGCGATATTCACCGCCAGACGGCCGCGATCATATTCGATGTAGAGGTCGAGTCAGTCACATCCGAGATGCGTGGCCGCGCAAAGACGATCAACTTCGCTACGATCTACGGTCAGGGGCCGCACGCGCTTTCTCGGCAACTCGGAATCGCGCACGCGGAAGCGCGCGACTTCATCGTGAAGTACTTCGAGCGGTTCGAGGGCGTGAAGCGCTACCTCGACTCGATGGTCGAGTTCGCACGAGAGAACGGATACGTTCAGACCATCTTCAACCGGCGCAGGTACATCCCTGAGTTGAGAGAGCGCAACTTCAATATGCGTGCGTTCGGCGAACGTACCGCCGCGAACTCGCCGATTCAAGGGTCGGCGGCGGACCTCATAAAGATTGCGATGATCCGTATCGCTGACACCTTCGGCAAGCGTGGGTTCGCGAGCGAGATGCTGCTACAGGTCCATGATGAGCTGGTGTTCGACGTCGCGCCTGAGGAACTCGATGCCGTTCAGGAAGTTGTGACGTACCAGATGGAGCACGCGGCACAGCTTTCGGTACCACTCGTGGTCGGCGTAGGGATTGGCGACAACTGGCTCGAGACCAAGCTGTAAGCTCCACTGGTCAGATCCTTGATCGTTCGGGCGAGTGATCGGCGTAAGCGGCCCAGTACGCGCCGGTGATCAGCGACGCAAGAAATCCGAGTGCAGTGATCCATCCGAACAATTTCCATACGACTGGTACTTCTATCAGGTAGGAAACGAGAATTGCGACGAGTCCGAAAGTCATGGTGAACATGGCCGGCTCGCCGGAGTCAGCGCTGTGGCGGATCGCTTCCCTTCGCGCAACACGAAGTGGAATCTCGTGCATGACACGGCCCCACCAGGCCGCTACCCTGATCACTGGGTTTCGTCGCGGTGGCCGGATCCCGGCTGGCGCGATGCTTTGCAAAAGAGAGATGGCACGAAGGCGTTCTGCGACCGCGTCGGTGAGATCGCGAGCATTGCTACCGTTCCAGTCATCAATCATGATTGGATCGCCTACCTCGGCGAGGACGGCGGTTCCCGGCTCGGCCTTGTTAGCGAAGGTGATTCCGATCGGGACGATCTCGATGCCGCGAACGCCGGCCTCCCGTGCGCGGAGTGCGGCACGTGCCAGACCGGTTTTTAGCGGCGCGATCTCCGGATCGTTGTGGCTCTTCCCCTCGGGGAATACCAATACGGCACCACCCCGTCGCAGCTCCTCAATGATCTCCTCGAACGAGTGGCGGTTTCGAATCGGGTCAGGCGAAGACGGGGAATCCGATGCGCGACTGAGTGGGATGATTCCCACGGCCTTCATCATCAACGCGCCGGATAGGGTATCGCCGAGCGTAGCCTTGGCCGTGATGCGCAGGTCGCGCGGCACAATCCAGAGTGCCAGAATCGCATCGACGAGTGCGTTCTGGTGGTTCATCGCCACGAGCACCGGACCACGCGCTCGAATACGGTCTGCTCCGACGACGCGCACGTCGCTGTAGAACCAGTGGAGTGCAACGCCACCTAGCCAATGTGCGAGTAGTTGTAGCATGGTTGGGTACGGCGCGTGCGAGCTACGACGCGGCCTTGCTGAAGTTGTCCGGCACGCCTCGCATGATCAACAACGCGACGCACATTGCGATCGCGACGGTTGCAACTCCCGCGCGGTAGGCTATTCCCGTTCCGAAGCTCGGCGTCAGGCCATCGACCGCGAACGCCCAGACGAGGGGGCCCACGATCGCGGCCGCACGTGCGGAAAGCACCATCAGGCCGAAAAATCGCCCGGCCTCCTCGTCAGGGATCAACCTCAGTAGCATGGGCCTCTCCGCGACGTTCACGCCGCCATAGATGAAGCCGATCATCGCTCCAACGACCCAAAACGCCTGGCGCGACGGAGCGGCTATCATCGCGACGAGAAGTATCACCCACGCACCAATCACTATCAGCAATGTGTTTCTGGGCCCGATACGATCGGTGAGGCGTCCCCAGACCCACGCGCCGAACACTGCTGGGATGGTGAGCACCACAAACAACGTTGTCTCGCTACCGCGTTGGAACCCCATCGCGACCACTGCGTACAGCGCCATGAAGCTGATGATGGTGCCCATCGCGTCCTGATAGACGAACGAGGCGATGATGAATCTCAGAACGCCGGGATATTTTCTGGATTCGCGAATGGTGTTCGCGACATCTCGAAATGCTTGCCGCCACGGAATGGTCTGGCGCGTTTTCACGGGATAGTGGTCGCGGCAGAACGCAAATAGAGGGATGCTGAAGATGAGATACAACAGCGCTGTTGGGGCGAAGGTCGCGACGCGTCCGCCGGAATGCGCGAACGGAAGTGCGCTTCGCAACGTGTGCATGAATGACGTCGGAAGCTGACCCATGCCGGGTAGTGCGCCATCGAAGAACGGCTTGATCATCAGAACCCCAAGTATCGAGCCGGTATAGCCGAGAATGGCGCCGAGGCCGGAGAGACGACCCCATCGCTCCGGCGTTTCGAGCTCCGGCAGCATCGCGTTGTAGAACGGGAGGGCACCTTGGTAGGCGTAATTGGCAACCACGAATGCAGCGATGAGGAAGAAGAGCGGCGCTCCGCCGATCGCGAAGGCTGTAACGGGGCTTGGCTTCAGCACAGCGTCGCCGACAAGTGGGATCATTCCTTGGCCAACGGCTCCTATCGCCACAGTCGCGACGACCGCAATCAGGGTGAAACCAACAACCCACGGTTTGCGTCGCCGCGTGACGTCGGAGACAGCGCCGAGTACCGGTATGGAGAACATCACCAGAATCGAAGCGATGCCGTTGCCAATCGCGAC
>JBDTIP010000081.1:0-5689 GCA_039936295.1 Gemmatimonadaceae bacterium | reverse complement strand
AGGAAGCAGTACAGTATCTGCCCTGGATACGCCAGTCGCGGCAGCTCTGGCAGCGGACTGAGAAATGGCCACCACATTAGCACGGCAGCTGCCATGAACATGAGGTGCTCGCCGATGTGAATGTTGTGGTTCGCCATCGCCGCGTTGTAGAACATCGGCAGGTGCCAGCCGATGAACACGAGATTGAAGATGACGTAGCACATCACCGGACGCAGCACGAATTCGGCCACTGCACGCACGGCGCGCGTCCTGATCAGAGGGCGAAGCATCCACCCCGGTGTGCCGGCGATCAGTAGCGGCGGAAGCAGCAGCGTAAGGAGCAGGTGCTGCACCATGTGCGCACTGAACAGGAAGGAATCGCTCAGATCGTGCAGCGGTCCGTTCAGCGTGACGAACATGACGAAGAGACCGGCAAAGAAAGTCAGCTTCTGTCCGCCGGTCGGTGTGCCGGATTCTGGAGCGTGCGAAGCGCGCCAGAGATACAGTGCGGCGAGACCTGCGATGCCGATTACTGTGCTCCAGTGAATCGACCAGCCCGTCCACCCGACCTGCGCGACCGGGTGGAGGGCCATCAACAACAGCAGATTACGCACCGTGTCCCAGCCGTATATGTCCGAACAGGAACATGAGTGCGAAAAGTGTGCATGTCGCGACGATCAGGGGGCCCGTGAACAGAGTCCGAAACAGCTTGTGGTCGTAGCGAAGGTGCATATAGAAGAGAACGACGATCGCGAACTTGACCGCGCTCAGCGACAGCAGCGTGGGAAGAAATGCACGCGATGCGACAAACGCCGGTATGTAGTACACCCAGACTTCGGCGATAGTGATGAGCGTGAGAATGACCGCGACACGCCAGTACACCGACCAGCCTGGATGTTCGTGCTCAATCCCCGCGGCCTCTGCTTCAGCCGGTGTCAGTGACGAGTGATCGTGAGCTTGTTCCATCTGGGTTACCGGATGAGATAAACGAGGGTGAAGATCGCGACCCATATGACGTCGACGAAGTGCCAGTACAATGCCATGATATCGACGTTGAGCGCATCAGACGGTCCCAGCCCGCGCTTGAAGTCGATGGCAAGCATCGAGAGGATCCAGATGACGCCCGCTGTTACGTGAGCGCCGTGGAATCCGGTGAGGGTGAAGAATGTGGACCCGAACAAATTGGTCTTGATCGTGAGTCCTTCATTTACGAATGAGGTGAACTCGTACGCCTGGAATCCTAGGAAGCCGATGCCGAGCAGCGCGGTCATCGCGAGCCAGAGCTTGGAGTTTCCAAGAATACGCTCGCCCAGGTTGCGCTGTGGCTTGCCCTTGTTCTCCACTGCCGCCAATGCGAGCACCATCGCGAGTGACGACATGAGCAGGATGAACGTCGACGCCGACGTCACTGGAATGTTCAGGATCGCCTTGTATACGTGACCCGTCGATGGGTCGGTCCACGGCGTGTGTGGATACGGTCCGACGCGGCTGCGACCCTTGTAGATGAGATACGTCGATATGAGAGACACGAAGAGCATGCATTCCGAGCCGATGAAGGCCCAGATCGCGATCTTGCGGTTCTCGAGACCGGTGCTCGAATAATGATGTGATACGGTAGCTGACATTGTTAGTGAAGTTCCGGTTCGAGCGGACTTGTGAGCCATGCATAGAGCGAGAGCACCATCGCGCCAGCGCAGCCAAAAATGAGCCAGTGCCCGACGATAAGGCCGCCGAACATGCCGACCAGGAACAATGCGGCGAGCAACGGCTTGATGGTGCCGTACGGTATTGCAATGCCGAGCTGTTCAGCCGTCTTGCCGGCTTGCTGGTTGATGCGGGCGCTCTCGATGTCGGCCTGCTTGCCTTCCCACAGCGGGTAGCGCGACGTCACGGTTGGAAGCACCGCGAAGTTGTACACCGGCGGCGGCGATGGAATCGTCCACTCGAGCGTGCCAGCGCCCCACGGATTCGGCCCGGCGGGACGTCCCGACTTCTTGCTCTTGATGAAGTTGTAGACGAAGAACAGCGTCGCGATGAACAGGAGGTATGCGCCATATGTCGAAAGCGCGTTGAACAGCGACCAGCCCTGGCCTGAATCGTAAGTGTAAACGCGGCGTGGCATTCCGAGCATGCCGGAGAAGTGCATCGGGAAGAACGTCAGGTTCATTCCGATGAACGTGAGCCAGAAGTGAATCTTCCCCAACGTTTCGTCCAGCATGCGGCCGAAGAACTTCGGGAAGTAATAGTAGATGCCGGCGAAAAGGCCCATGATCGAGCCCCCGAACATGACGTAGTGGAAGTGCGCCACGACGAAATAGGAATCCGTCTGCTGCAAGTCAGCTGGTGGCGAGGAATGCATCACTCCCGAGATTCCGCCGATCGTGAACAGCGCCACCATTCCAACCGCGAACAACGATGCCGAGGTTGCTTTGAACTGCCCCTGCGCGATGGTGCCGATCCAGTTGAAGATCTTCACACCGGTCGGGATTGCAATGAGCATCGTTGTTACGCCGAACACTGAATCGGCAACCGGACCCATGCCGACAGCGAACATGTGGTGCGCCCAGACGCCGAATCCGAGGAAGCCGATGAGGATTCCCGAATACACCATCACGGGATAGCCGAACAGCGGCTTCTTGGAAAAGGTCGGGAGCACCTCGCTCACCAGTCCGAAAGCTGGCAGTATGAGGATGTAGACTTCCGGGTGACCGAAGATCCAGAATAGGTGCTGCCACAGCAGCGGGTCGCCGCCGGCAGCTACCTCATAGAACTGCGTGCCGAAGAACCTGTCCAACAGCAGGAAGAACAGCGCAATGGTGATGACCGGAAACGCGAGCACGACCATGAACTGCACCACGAACGCCATCCACGTAAACACGGGCATGCGCATGAGCGACATGCCTGGCGCTCGAAGGTTGATGATCGTCGTGATGAAGTTGAAGCCAGCGGCAAGAGAGGAGATGCCGAGGATCTGCAGTCCGAGCACCCAGAAGTCGATGTGGAGTCCGGGAGAGTACGTAGCGGTAGTGAGCGGCACGTAGCCGAACCAACCGCCATTGGGACCCTGGCCGAACAGTATCGGAATGCTGATGAACAGGCCGCCGAACAAGAACACCCAGTAGCTGAATGCGTTGAGTCGCGGAAAGGCGACGTCGCGTGCGCCGATCTGGAGCGGAATGATGAAGTTGAAGAACGCGGCACTCAGCGGCATGATCGCGAGGAAGATCATAGTGGTGCCGTGCATCGTGAAGATCTGGTTGTACAACTCGGCGCTCACCAGGTGCCGGTTTGGCGCGCCGAGCTGGGCGCGCAGTATCTCGGCTTCGGTGCCGCCTACGAGGAAGAAGAAGAGCGCGGTGAAGAGATACAGAGTTCCGATTTTCTTGTGATCGGTCGTCGTGAGCCATCCCCAGATCGTGCTTCGCTCCATTTCAACCGTCGCGGGAACTGGCGACGGAACAAACGGCCGGAGGTGTGGCGGGGTCGTGTCGATGACAGTTGTTGCCATTTGAGTTGTCGCCTACTTGAGAGCTTGGAGGTATGCCACGAGATCCGCAATCTGCTGGTCCGATAACCCCGCAGACGTCGTCGCCTTGGTCTGCGGATCGTACTGACCCTTGCCGAGCGTCGGCATGAGCACGCCCGACTTCATGATGCGCGCGTTCTTGATCCAGCGTGAGAGATGTGGCGCGTCATTCACGTACATCATTCCGGCAATGCCGATTCGCGAGCCAACATGCGTAAGGTTGGGTCCGATCATTCCCACCGCGAGCGCGTTGCCGGCGACCGTGTGACACGCGTTACACGTACCCGCGCCGACAAACAGTTTCTCACCCGCCGCCGGATCGCCCTTGAGTCTGTCGTCGAACTTCACCTCGTCGGGCAGCGGCGTGTGAGGAATGGCGTAGTTGGGCACGTCGGCACGCGGCAGTATAAAGCTTGCAAGTTGCGCCGGCGAAGCAACTGGCGTTGCCGGGGTTGCTGGCGTTGGACTCGCCGCAGAAGCCGCTGCTGGGGTCGCTGGGGTCGCTGGGATCGCTGGCGGAGCGTAGAATCCCGGCGCCTGCTGATGCGTCACCCAGCTCGCGAACTGATCGGGGTTCACGGTGACGACGCGGAAGTGCATCTCACCGTGCGAGTCGCCGCAGTACTCGGTGCAGAAGCCATTCCACACCGTCGTCGCCATGTCGCTGTCAGGCGTGAACCAGATGTGGTTGGTATGGTTCGCAATGGCGTCTCGCTTGCCCGCGAGCTGCGGAACCCAGAACGAGTGAATCACATCGTCCGTGCGCAGCACGAGATCGACTGTGCGTCCCTTTGGAATGTAGATCTCGTTGGCCGTGGTGAACTTGTACTGCGGATACCGGAACTCCCACCACCACTGATGCCCGTACACCTCGATAACGAGCGAGTTGGCCGGAGCGGGCGCCTGCGTCTGGAATATCGTCCTCACGGTCGGAACCGCGATGAACGCAAGGATCGCCGCGGGAATGAGCGTCCACGCTATCTCCAGAACCACGTGGCCGTGCGTCTGCGGCGGCATTATATCCTCGCTGCGCCGGCGATACCGGATTACAACGTAGAGGAGTGCGCCTTCGACGAGAACGAATACGATCGTCCCGAAGAACATGAGACGACCCCACAGGAAGTCGATTGCGCGACCAAGGTCCGAGTGTGGAGTGAACGTGCTGTTGGGGTAACTTTTAGCGCAGGCCGCGAGCGCCAACGCGAGCACCGCTGCCGCTCCAAGCGGGGCAAGACGGCGCAGGCGATGAGAGCCTATCATGGTAGTGAGTTGAAGGTGGATCTCTGATGCAGAGATTAAGATAGAGAGTATTGCCGGAGTGGGCTACCCGCAGCGTGCCCTGAAATCAGACTCGCGCGCTCTTTGGTTTCGTCATCGCTTCCGGATTCAGCAGTTCGTCCAGCGCCGCGCGCGTCATCAATCCGCGCTCGAGTACGAGATCATAGACTCCGCGTCCCGACTGCAGCGCGACCCGGGCTATGTCCGTGGCAGCTTCGTAACCGATTACTGGCACGAGTGCAGTAACGATCCCGATCGAGTGTTCAACAAACTGCCGCATCCGCTCTGGATTCGCTGTGATGCCGGTCACACATCGAGTCCTCAGCACTTCGCATGCGTTCCGCAGCATCGACATTCCACGCAACAGCCGGTAGGCGATCACCGGTTCGAAAACATTCAACTGCAGCTGTCCTGCCTCTGCTGCCATGGTCACGGTCATGTCGCCGCCGATCACGTCGAAGCACACCTGGTTGACGACCTCGGGAATCACCGGGTTTACTTTGCCAGGCATGATCGACGACCCGGGCTGCATCGGCGGCAAGTTGATCTCGCCGAAGCCGGCCCGAGGGCCCGAAGAAAGCAACCGCAGATCGTTGCAGATCTTGGAAAGCTTTACTGCGCAACGCTTTAACACACCGGACAGTTGAACGAAAACACCTGTATCCGCAGTCGCCTCGACCAGATCTGGGGCTGTAATCAGGGCGAGGCCAGTGATCCGTGAAAGATGCCGGCGGACCGCCTCTGCGTAGCCCGCCGGTGCATTGATCCCCGTGCCGATGGCCGTCGCGCCCATGTTGATCTCCAGGATCAGCTTCTGGGCCTCCCCCAGCCTGTCCACATCCTCAAGTATCGTGTGAGCGAAAGCGGTGAATTCCTGGCCCAGCGTCATTGGGACGGCGTCCTGCA
>JBDTIP010000080.1:0-6250 GCA_039936295.1 Gemmatimonadaceae bacterium | reverse complement strand
CCTGGATGAACGGCAAGATGGAGCAGGGCGAGATGCTGAAGACGGCAGTCGTGCCATTTCGCGAGTTCATGCTCAAGCAAACTCGCGACCACGATCTACAGGTCTTCATCGACATGAGCGGCGGTGTCGCGCCGCAGAATGAGGATCAGATTCCACTTGTAACGCTCATTTCGGCATTCGCGACCAGTGAACTTCGCACATCGTTCCAGATCGGCTTTGCGTTGTTTCTACCCTTCATAATCATCGACATAGTTGTGTCGAGCGTGTTGATGAGCATGGGCATGTTCATGCTCCCGCCAGCGATGATCTCGCTCCCGTTCAAGCTGCTGCTGTTCGTGCTTGTCGACGGATGGACGCTCGTGGTGCAGTCACTCGTGACGAGCTTCAGACCTTAATCATGTCACACGCACTCGTAGTAGACCTGGCGCGCAACATGATCATGACAGCGGCGCTGATCGCGTCGCCCATGCTTGTGGTGGCCCTTGCGGTCGGCTTGCTGGTCTCGATCGTCCAGGCCGTCACGCAGATTCAGGAACAGACGCTCTCGTTTGTACCCAAGCTGGTCGCGGTCGCGGTGACGTTCATCATCGCGCTGCCGTGGATCATTCAACTCATGGTCAGATACACGAGCGAGCTGTTCCGCTCTATTCCGTCGCTCATTTCGTGACCGACGTCCGCCCATTTGATCTGTTCGCGCCAGGCTCCGCAACTGTTGCGGTGCTCGTTGCGATGCGTCTCACCGGGCTGGTGCTCATTGCGCCGGTGTTTTCGGCCGCAACTGTGCCCGTCAAGTGGCGGACGGCACTGCTCATCGTGTTGACGATCGTGATACAGCCCATTGCGTACGCCAACCTGACCGCGATTCCAGCGCTCACCCCGGCATCGGCGGTGGGAGAGCTGATCGTGGGATTCGGAATTGGCCTTGGTGCAGCATTGCTCGTCGGTGCCGCCGACGCAGCCGGAGAGCTGCTCGCAATACAGATAGGACTCTCGGGCGCGTCACTGCTGGACCCACTGTCGAACCAGTCGTCCCCCGTTCTGGCGAACTTCATGTCGCTCTTCGCCGTCACACTCCTCCTGGCGCTCAACGCACACCTCGGCATGATCGAAGCGATCGCATCGAGCTTGCGCGCGGTGCCGGTCGGCAGCGCGATGGAACTTCACGCCGGCTTGGCGAACCTGCTTTCGCTCGCCGGAACACTCTTCATCGCGGGTCTCCGATTCGCCGCACCAGTTATCGGGACTGTAATGGTAGGCAACGCCGCGCTCGCAGTGATGAGCCGCGCGACACCTCAACTGAATATTCTCTCAGTTGCCTTCCCGCTTCAGATTGGCCTCGGCCTCTTCGCACTGGGCATCGCGCTTCCGTTCGTCGCCAACTCGATCGGCAACTGGCCGACTGCGTACGATCAGCAACTGACATCCTTCTTCGCCGCGATTGTCGGGGGAGGCGTCCGCTAGCATGTCCGACGACTACGGCGACAAAACAGAAGAAGCGACCCCCAAGAAGAAGAAGGATGCGCTTGAAGAAGGCCGCATACCGAAGAGCCCCGAGCTGTCGGTCGCGGTACTCCTGCTCGGAATCGCGCTCGTTCTCGTAGCCGTGGTACCGCACGTTGCGAGCCGACTCCTGGCAATTATGGGCGAGGGGCTTGCCGCCGCGGGCGACACTTCGTTTTCGGCAGAAGGCGCCGTCCGAACGCTACAGGGCCTCGGATGGCGCACTCTCTCCGCAATCATGCTCGTCGCAGCTTCGATGGCGGGGATATCGCTTGTTATCAACGCGGCGCAGGCGCATGGTGTCCTGTCGCTCAAGCCGATTACGCCGCAGTTCAAACGCATCAACCCTGCGTCGAACATCAAGCGATTGATCGGAATGCAGGCTCTCGTGGAGCTCGGTAAGTCGTTCGCAAAGCTGGCAATTGTCGGTTTCGCCATACACGCGGCGCTGGGTAAGGATGCCATCAATTCGATTGTCGTGACAAGCCAGCAATCGCCTGCCGCTCTTCTGCAAGTCGTAATGCACTTCTCCGTCAAGCTTATCATGACGGCCGGCCTGGCGTATCTGGCACTCGCACTCGCCGACTATCTCTGGCAATACTGGCAGTACACCAAAGAAATGCGGATGAGCAAGGCGGAGATCAAGCAGGAGTTCAAGAACAGCGACGGTGATCCGCTTCTCAAGCAGCGCATGCGGTCGATCGGCCGCGCGCGAGCACGCAAGCAGATGTTCAAGGATGTGCCGCTGGCCGATGTTGTCATCGTCAACCCAACGCAGCGCGCCATCGCGCTCAAGTACGATCCGTCCAAGGCTCCCGCGCCGATTGTAGTCGCAATGGGTCAGCGCAAGATTGCGGAGCGAATCAAGAAGATCGCGATCGAGAGCGGCGTTCCAATAATCGAAAACAGGCCGCTCGCCATCGCGCTGATCAAGCAGGCACGAGTCGGAATGGTCATTCCAGTCGAGTTGTATCTCGCAGTCGCAGAAGTTCTAGCCTTCGTGATTCGCCAGCGGAATGAGCGTGGCGCACGCTGGGCCTACCGCCCAATATCGCACCTCGTTGGAGACACGGTTTAATGGCAGCAATAGCAGCAAAACCGGCAATTGCGACTGCCGCACCCGTCAAGGGAAAGGGAAACGCCGAAGTCGGCCTTGCAATAGCGGTCGTCTTCGTCATTGGGCTGCTGATCGTGCCGCTACCGGGCGCCATGCTCGACATCCTGCTCGTCACCAGCATCTCGCTATCGCTAGTGGTTCTGCTGTCGGCGCTCTACACAACCAATCCTCTGGAGTTCAGCTCCTTCCCTGGCCTGCTGCTGCTACTCACCCTCTTTCGTCTCGCGCTCAACGTTGCGAGCACGCGCCTGATCCTGACGCATGGACAGGCTGGGCATGTAATTCAGGCATTCGGCGAGTTCGTCATCGGCGGCAATTATGCCGTCGGCCTGGTGCTGTTCCTGATTCTCATTGGCATCAACTTCATCGTCATCACAAAGGGAGCTGGACGCGTTGCTGAAGTTGCGGCGCGATTCACACTCGATGCGATGCCCGGCAAGCAGATGGCGATCGACGCCGATCTCAACGCCGGCCTGATCGATGAGAACGAAGCACGTCGTCGTCGCGCCGAAATCTCCAATCAGGCGGATTTCTACGGGGCAATGGACGGTTCGTCCAAGTTCGTGAAGGGAGACGCGATCGCTGCGCTGATCATCACGTTCATCAACATCATCGGCGGAATATTCATCGGCGTCGTGCAGAAGGGTCTTCCCATCTCGCAGGCCGTGAGCACGTATACCATCCTGACCGTCGGCGAAGGCTTGGTTTCGCAGATTCCATCGCTCGTGGTATCAACTGCCGCTGGCATCATGGTCACGCACTCTGCGGGTTCGACGCAGATGGGAAGCGTGGTTGCGTCGCAGATGACCAAGCACCCGCGCGCGATGTGGATCGCCTCCGGAGTCCTGGCGCTCTTTTCGATTGTGCCCGGGCTGCCGATGCTCCCGTTCATCACGCTTGCAGGCGTTCTCGCATTCCTTGCGCGAGCGGCATCCGCTGCGGAGAAGAAGCGCGCTGCCACGGCAACGCTCGCACTCAATCCGCCGAAAACGGAAACGCCGACATCGACCGACCCGATGAGAGATCTGCTTCAGATCGATCCGATCGAGCTCGAAGTGGGCTACGCGCTCATCCCACTCGTCGACGAGCGCCAGGGCGGCGATCTGCTGGATCGCATTTCGATGCTTCGCAAGCAGGCAGCTGTCGAGCTCGGGATTCTCATTCCACCCGTTCGCATTCGAGACGATATCCGTCTGCCATCCAACGAATATGTCATCAAGCTGCGTGGCAGTGAGATGGCGCGTGGCGAGGTCATGCCGCGGTTCCTCATGGCACTCAACACCGGCGCCGTACTGTCGCCCATTGAAGGTATCGACGCGGTCGATCCGAGCTTCGGTATGCCCGCTCGATGGATCGCCACAAACCGTCGCGCGGACGCCGAAGCGTATGGCTACGTGGTGGTAGAGCCGTCGACAGTCGTTGCAACACACCTGATGGAAGTCCTCAAGGCCAACGCCGCAGAGTTGCTCGGTCGCCAGGACGTTCAAGAAATGGTCGAGACGCTCAAGAAGACGCACCCGGCACTTGTCGACGACATCGTGCCGAGCAAGATCTCGCTCGGTACACTGCACCGCGTGCTGCAGCGCCTGCTTCGCGAGCGCATCCCGATTCGCGATCTCGTCACGATTCTCGAGGCCCTCGGCGATTCGGCCGATACAACCAAGGACCCGGAGGCACTCACAGAGCACGTGCGCCGCTCGCTCTCGAACGTCATCGCGCGACTGTACGCCGACCCGGATGCGTCGGTACGCGGAATCACAATGGGCCCGCGGCTGGAGCAGGCTCTAACAGGATTGTTCTCGCCGCGCACCGCGCAGCCCGGTGCGTCCATGCTGAATCCGGATGCCCTGGCACGTATGCTCCGCGACCTCAACGACATGTCGCAGGCGCACTCGACGGAAGGCCGTCCAGTCCCCCTCGTTACGCCGCCGAGTCTGCGTGTGGGCGTTCGGAGACTGATCGAGCCCGTGCTGCCGTCGCTGCCAGTCATCTCGCTCGCCGAGCTGCCGACTGCCGTCAACCTGCACAGCGTCGGCCTGTGGGAGATGAAGAATGCAGCATGACCCCGGCGCGCCACGCATCATCGTCGCGGCCGGCATGTCCGGCACCGGCGTGTCCGCGGTCGCCGCGTGCCTTCACGACGCCGCGCCGGGGATGAACATTATCGACGCTGGCTCGATGTGGGTCAACATCGACGAAGCATGCGCGCCGGGATTCACGCGCATGATCGTCGTAACGACGCACGACATCATCGCGATCACATCATCGTACGCGCTGATCAAGATGGTCCGTGATCATTTCACGGACGCGCCGCTCGAAGTACTTGTCAATGCGAGCGAGGAGCGCGAGGCGCTCAAGACCTATGAAAGAATTCAGGTCGCATGCAGTCATTTCCTTGGTGAAACTGTCGGCTTTGCCGGCTCGGTTCCGCACGACCCAATGAACGAAGGACCTGAAGAGAAGTGGGCAACGCACGCAGCGCGCAGTGGCCTCGGCGCGTCAGCGATCATGGCGTTGCACAATCTCGCGACGCGATTGGATGAAGAGTTAGGGGCGACAATGCTACGAGGATCGTGGCGTCACGGAGATCGGAGATCGGCACTATGACAAAAATGGATATGGAACTCTGGAAGGAATTTGCACGCGGCAGCCAGACAGCCCGCGACAGTCTGCTCACCGAGCACCTCGGCCTGGTTCATCACGTTGCGCGGCAATTGTCGCGTACGCTCGCCGCGAAGGCGGACGTCGATGAAATGGTGAGTGCAGGAACAATGGGACTAATGAGCGCCCTCGACGGCTTCGACCCGTCCCGCGGACTCGCCTTCAGCACGTTCGCCGCCCCGCGCATCCGCGGCGCGATTCTGGACGAGCTCCGGCGCCAGGACCACGTACCACGTTCGGTACGCCGAAAGGCACGCGAGCTCTCCGGAGCACGCGAGACGCTTCAGCGCATCTTCGGCCGCCCGCCAGAGCCTCAGGAGATGGCCGAGCACCTTGGCGTCGATGTCGACACGCTATGGCGCTGGGAAGCCGACGTCGAAAACTCCGTGCATCTCTCCATCGACCGCCAACCCGGCGAGGGAGACTCCGGCATGGCCGCACCCGCGGAAATGCTCGCGGACGACACCCACGGCGACATCGAGGAGACGCTGAATCACGAGCAGGAAGTATCACTGCTTCGCGATGCGATCATGGAACTCAAGGAGCAGGAGCGCGTGGTGTTGTCGCTCTACTACTTCGAAGAGCTCAAGCTCCACGAGATCGCGTCCGTGCTGAACCTCACTGAGAGCCGCGTCAGCCAGATCCGCTCCAAGGCCCTTGGCAAACTACGCACGGAGCTTGGCCCGATCAGAAGCTTTGTCGCCTAACCGGCAGCGATCGCTTGAAGGACTAGGCAACATTTGCCTACCAGGCAGGAATTGCCTGTGCCTAACAAGGCGGCAAGATTTGCCTGCATGACTGTAAATCATTGACCTGCAAGGACTTGGATAGCAGATAGCACGAACCTCGAATACGGTACCGCAGTTGCCAGTAAGGACGCTTGTAATCAGGGAGAGATCAAATGGGAGTCAGTGTCCGTCCGAATGGAATGTCCAGCGCCGCAGCTGCGCTCCGCTACTGGGAGCGCCGTCA
>JBDTIP010000079.1:0-3083 GCA_039936295.1 Gemmatimonadaceae bacterium | reverse complement strand
TCGAGGGGCTACTCGCAGTTTAGTCAGTTCAGTGCCGTTCGGTTCGGTTCACTACGACGGTTCTTGTTAAAGCCTACCAATAATGAAGAAGATCGGATTCCTTTCGTTCGGCCACTGGACGCCATCGTCGCAGTCGCAAACACGGTCGGCGGCCGACGCGCTGCTACAATCCATCGATCTCGCCGTTGCTGCCGAGTCGCTCGGCGCGGACGGTGCGTACTTCAGGGTCCACCATTTCGCTCGGCAACTTGCATCGCCATTTCCGCTGATGGCGGCGGTTGGCGCGAGAACCAGTCGCATCGAGATCGGCACCGCGGTCATCGACATGCGCTACGAGAATCCACACTACATGATCGAGGATGCCGGAGCGACAGACCTCATCGCAGGCGGACGGCTGCAGCTCGGGATCAGTCGCGGCTCGCCGGAGCAGGTGATCGACGGTTGGCGTCATTTCGGTTACAGCCCGGCCGATGGACAGAGTGATGCAGACCTGGGCAGGCACAACGCGGAGGTATTCCTCGACCTGTTGCGCGGTAAAGGATTCGCCCAGCCAAGCCCGCGGCCGATGTTCGCGAATCCGCCGGGCCTGCTGCGCATCGAGCCCCACTCGGACGGACTGCGCGACCGCATCTGGTGGGGCGCTGGATCCAACGCCACTGCGGCATGGGCGGCGAAGCTCGGCATGAATTTGCAGAGCTCGACGCTCAAGAATGATGAGACCGGAGAGCCATTCCATGTCCAGCAGGCCGCGCAGATCCGCACGTTTCACGCTGCATGGAAAGAAGCAGGACACGTGCGCGAGCCGCGTGTCTCCGTCAGTCGCAGCATCTTCCCACTCGTCAACGACAGAGATCGCGCGTACTTTGGACACGAGAGCACGGATACAGACCAGATCGGCAACATCGACGAGAAGACGCGCGCCATCTTCGGCCGGAGCTATGCCGCCGAGCCCGACATACTCATCGAGCAGCTCAGAAATGACGAGGCGATCACTGCGGCCGACACGCTACTCCTGACGGTCCCCAATCAACTTGGCGTCGACTACAACGCGCACGTCATCGAGGCAGTCCTTACCCACGTAGCGCCGGCACTCGGCTGGCGCTGACGCAAGGAATTTCGTGTGGGCATTCTCCGATTCAACGGCCGGGCGCTCGTTGATGGCGAGTCAGCCCCAAGCGCGGTAGCTTACCGCGAACCCTTGGAGCCCAACATATGCCGTCACCGTTACTCCGCTGGAGTGCATTCTTTCCAATCGCCCTAGCTGGCACCGCGCTCGCGTGCGGCGGCGACTCGCGTACCGGGCCGTCGCAGCCGTCGTCCAGTGGCGCGCAGATGGTACCGCGAACACTAGAATTATCGACGGTCGACGGTGCGCCGCTGGCGGTGCGGCTTTTCGTCTTGGGCGACGGAACGCCGGTGGCCGCAGACAATGGTTCGGCGACGATACAGGCCGACAGCATGCTCGTGGCGCGTGTTACTCTGTCGGCTGGCGGCGGCGGTATCACGACCTTCACTGCCGCGGGTGTTCTCAACGCGGCCGGCGACGCTGTCTTCCGGTACACCGACGGAACGTCGAACAACGCGCACGTGAACGCGGACGGCAGCATCGACGCGTCACTCACCATCAACTACGGCGGTCCGTACACGAGCACGTCGATCTATCACTTTGCGCAGGCGTACAACGGACCGTCATTGAATCCGGTGCCGCGTGTCGACTCACTCTCCCCAGCACAAGCGCGGGCGTACGGTGTCGACTCGACTCTAGTCCTCATCGGTTCGAGCTTCATGCCGACAACGACGCTGATGTGGGGAACGACGCCCCTCAAAGTCTCCTACGTCAGCGAGCATCGCATCACGGCGAGGTTCCCCGCGAGTGGGCCGGGCCAGGTGACTATCGTCATCAGCAACCCGTCGCCTGGGGGCGGCACGCGTAGCTTGCAATACAACGTGGTGCTCCCGCCACCGGTGCTCACGTCGATCTCGCCCACGACGGTACCAACCGGTGGGGGCGGCTTCGAGCTGCACCTCCACGGGAACTACTTCCCGCCCGGGACCATCGCACTGTGGAACGGTGTCCGGCGCGATGTCGGCTATAGCGGCGTCCAGGATCTGGTGCTGGATGTCCCCGGAACGGACATCCAGAGCGCGGGAACGGTTCAGATCGCGGTACAGACAACTGGCGGCACGTCGCCCGCATTGACGCTTACTGTGAGCAGTACTCCGGCGCAGAAGCTCGGCGAGATCGACACCCCCTTCGACGCGCACGCGCTCGTGGCCGATCCCATGCGCCCCCTTGTGTACGCGAGCGCGGGTCCCAGCGAGCAGAGCTACCCTCATTCGATCGTCGCGATCGACCCGGTTGCGGGAGCGATAGTGTGGACTCTCTCGCTCCCGAAGGATATCGGGAGCATCGCCATCTCGGACGACGGACAGTACCTGTATGTCGGCGAGAGTGGCGCACCGACGATCGTGCGCGTGGCACTCGCGACGCACTCCACCGACATGACGGTCACACTGCCCATTCCCAGTAACCAGCCCAGCGCCCTCGTCGTGATCCCGGGGCATGCTCATACGTTCGCGGTGGTGCGCGCGTGCGACTGCTCTCCGGTGACGGGCGCGCTGGCGATCTACGACGACAGTGTGCCACGGCCCAATACCGCCCCGAACGGACCAGCGGCGCTCGCAGCTCTTGACTCGACGTCGGTTTACGGCGTCGAGCCTATGGGCGGTGGCATTTTTACCTACGCCGTCGGCCTGATGGGAGTGACGGAGACGGCGCGCGTGTTCACCGCGGTCTCCGGCCCGTACACCTTCATCGGCGGCCGTGTCTACGCAACGGGAGGCGCTGGAGGCTTCAGTGTGTATGATGTGATAGCGCGCACATCAAGAACGTACGCTACAATCGGCAGGGTTGGCATTCTGGTACCGAGTACCGACGGGACACGCGTGTACGGGATCGATTACTACGACCAGCAGGGGCAGCAAAGCTATCTCCGCGCCGTCGACGCGACGGCCGGCGCCGAGCTCGGTGCGGTTCCCATCAACTCCGGAGCGAACGGCAGCGAAAATGCGTTCCGCTGGGG
>JBDTIP010000078.1:0-4395 GCA_039936295.1 Gemmatimonadaceae bacterium | reverse complement strand
AATGATGGAGCGAGTAGGCATACTGCATCGCCGGACTCATTTCCCTTCCGAGCTATCCGGCGGAGAGCAGCAGCGAGTAGCAATCGCACGGGCGCTGATAATGCGACCATCGCTGCTGTTGGCGGATGAGCCAACAGGCAACCTTGATGCTGACACCGGAGCCCAGATCATGAGCCTCCTTGCCGACCTTCACAGTGATGGCCTGACGATCGTCCTCGTTACGCACGACCCGTTGATCGGCGCGTGCGCAACGCGCAATATCGCGCTTCGCGACGGCTGCATCGCCAGTGACGAACGCCGCTCGGGCGGGGATGTCCGTCGTGAGCCAGCGTATGTGTCCGCAACGCTCTCCACCGCCGGTTCAGTTTCATGAAGAGCCGGAATACCTGGAGAGTCTCATTTGCCGTGGCAGCGCGGACACTCCGTCGGTCCAAATGGCGCTCCCTTGCCATGGGGTTCACGCTGACCGTGGGCGTACTTGCAATCACTCTTACCGTTGCTACGGGTGAGGGAGCGCGCAGAGGCGTCGAGAAGAGTTTTCGATCGATGCTCGGCGCGTTTGACGTGCTTCTCATTCAACCGGGCGGGCCGGCGATGCGCGGCATGGCGCGGCCCGGATCCAGCGTCACGACGCTGACCACGGACGACATACGGGCAATCGCGGCTCAGGTGCCGAACATCCGTAGCGCCAGCATGGCACAGACCGGATTCCGCAGCACTGTCGACGTTGCAGGCAAGACTGGAACGACGACGGTGTTCGGTGTCACCCCTAACTGGTTTTCGCTGCGCGGTGACACGTTCGCCGCAGGAGCGGCTTTCACGACAGACGATGCCAGTGCCATGGCGCGTGTGGCGGTGATCGGATCGGACGTCGCACGGGTGTACTATGGCGGCGACGCTGTTGGGAAGCACATTCGAGTATCGGGAAACGACTTCGAGATCGTGGGCATTTTGGAACCGCATGGTGCCGGCCCTGGCGGTGCGAACCTTGACAACGTTGTGGATGTCCCACTCGCGACAACTCAGCGGCGCGTCTTTAACCGTGAAAACATCGAGCTTGCCACGTTGAAACTTGCGCAGCCCGGTGAGTGGGCCGTGACGCAGGCGGCGGTGACGACGCTGCTCAGAGAACGACACGGTATTCGGCCACCAACGCTTGACGATTTTCAGGTCACTTCGCCAGAAGCGCTAATAGCACGATATACAAGCGTCGACTCGACACTCCGGAGGGCATTCTTCTGGGTCGGGTTCCTGGCCCTCGCAATCGGTGGTGTCGTGGTAGGAAGTCTGATGTTCACTGCTGCAAGCACGCGTCGACGGGAGATTGGGACGCGCCGTGCGGTTGGCGCCACACGCGATGATATACTCGCTCAGTTCTGGATGGAGGCGATGATCATTGCGATCCTGGCTGGGTTAACGGGAGCTGTGCTCGGTGTTGCGCTTACGCAGGCGGGCGCACGCATGATGCGGATCCCTCTGGCTGTTTCGTGGCCGGTCACGATTGGCGCGATGGCGATTACCTTCGGCGTGGGGCTGCTCGCAGGCTATCTTCCAGCGCGGCGCGCCGCAGCGGAGACGCCCGCATCAGCGCTGCGCGCTTCGATGTAGGATCGGTGTGACCGAGAGCGAGGCGATTGCTTGGATGTGCGGCACGCGGCTCAACCGGCGGGGACGCCGGGCGAGTCGCGGGATGCGTATCGTCTACGAAGCCATGCGCATGCTGACGAGACGTCCGCTCCAAACTGCACTCATTGCTATAGGAGCAATGGTTGCGGTCGGAGCTCTGTTGATAGCCGAAGCAGTTGCTGAGCGCGGGCGTCTCGACGCCCTGAACCAGATCGCCACAATGGGAGCGAATGTTGTGATCGTAAGTGCACAGGCGTCGGAGAATCGCGGCGGTCGCGCAAGGACTAGCGGCGACGTGTCCACGCTTACGACTCGCGACGCTCGCGATATTGTGGCGGCCGTGCCAGGTGTATTAACGTCCACATCCGAGTATCGCAGCACGGCTCCAGTAAAAATCGGCTCGCTCGCTCGTCAGGCTAGCGTCGCTGGAGTCGACGCAAGCTATGGCACTTTACGGGAAGCGCCAATGGCGACCGGCCGGTTCTTCAGTGAGGTAGAGGCCATATCCGCCCAACGAGTTGTGGTGCTTGGCGCTCAACTGGCGCAGGATATTGACGGATCGGTGGATCCCGTAGGCGACCGGCTCTGGATTCGGGGAATCCCATTTCGGATCGTTGGCGTACTTCGTCAACGCGGTACAGGACTCGACGCATTCGATGAGGATGGAGTTGCCTTCATTCCACTCCGTACCGCGCAGCGCCGGCTCTTTCAGGTGGATCATGTTCAGCGTGTATTCATCAGAGTCGATGAGTCACGCACCACCTTGCTGGAAGCTGCGACTGCAATCACAACGCTATTACGGGAACGACATCACAGTCGACGCTGGCCATCCACAACGGATTCCGACGACTTCCGTGTTGACACGCAACTGCGCCTTGTCGATATGCGCAAGACTTCTGCCACACGCCTGCGAGCATTCGAGGTCGGCGTCGCAGTGTTCCTCCTGGCCGTCGGTGCAGGTGGCACATTCGCGCTGCAGCAGCTGGCGGTACGTGAACGAATAGTTGAGGTAGGGGTCCGGCGAGCACTGGGTGCGACGCGTAAAGATGTCTTCCTTCAGTTTCTTACAGAGGCATTCGCTGCGAGCGTGGTGGGTGGCGCCGTTGGCGTGTGCGTAGCGCGCGTCGCCGCTGATATCGTCCACGTTGGTCTTTCGTTGGACCTTGAGCAGGCGGTCTATGCCGCCTGCATATTGTCGTGCATAGCGGCAGGCTGCATACCAGTCTGGCGAGCGGTTCAGAAGCAGCCGGCTGATGCCCTGCGAGCAGCCTGATATGTTACAGCTTCGCCAATGAACTCACTTCGTTCGTCGGGTTTCGCCGGTCCATCGGACTCCAATGAGTCGACCGATTACGAACTACTGGTACGCATAGGCGCTGGCGACCATGGCGCACTCGGCCTGCTTATCAGGCGGTACGTACGGCCGATAACGCTGTTCGCGGAACAGGTCCTTGGTGATCGGGATGACGCCGAAGATGTGGCGGCGGAGACTTTTTTGGTGGTGATGCGGCAGGCGGGTACCTTTGACGCAAGCCGCGGCGAGGTCCGTAATTGGCTGTACGCGATTGCGCGCTCAATTGCTCGCCGCAGCAACGTTCGGAAGCGACGACGCTTCACGTTATGGCAGACCTGGGGGATGCAGTCGGGTGTCGACCCCGGGCCTGCCAGGGCAACCGAAGCGCGAGAGATGCTGGGCCTAGTCGCACGCATTATGGACGACCTGCCGCGGATGCAGCGGCAGTGTTTTGAACTTCATGTCGTGCGCGGGCTTGATGTAGAGGAGGTGGCAACAATGTTCGATGTCAGTCCGGCGACTGTGCGACAACACGTATTCCGTGCGCGCCGCGTCATTCGCGATCGACTCAGGCCAACGGAGGAAGCATGACAAGAGACGACGACTTCCATGTACCGGGCACTTCGCATGATGTGGGCGGCCGCGAACGTGCGAGCGATCGCTACGTAAGCGAGTTTCTGCGAAACCCGGAGAAGGTCCTGGCAGCCGAGCTACCTCGCGACGATCCGATGTATTGGGAGGAGTTGGCCCAGCGCATTCAAAGTGCCGCGTTGTCGCAGGCTGCAAAGCCGTCCAGGAGGCATGCAAGTTTTAGGGCGACTGAAACGGGCTGGCTTTCAGCGTCGCTTCCGCTGGCCTCGGGTTTCGCTCTCGTCGCAGCGGCTGCTGCGGCGTTTATCATCGGTTGGGCGCGCCCGATGCCAAACCAGCCCGACGTCGAAAGCGTGTGGGCATCGGCCTTCGTGCCTGGCGGACTCGGCGGAGCGGCGACCGGTGAGACTGCTCCGTCCATCGTCGCGCTCATAATCACTAGTGACGCAGTGTCGAACGCCGCTGTCGGAGCTACGCCTCGGAGAGTGCCATGATCGGAGCTCGTTTCTCGCCGCGGGGACTCCGCGCGGTGCTGACGCTTGTCGCCGTATTGATCATCGGCGCCGCCATGGGTGTAACGCTCGACAGGTTCTGGGTCATGCGAAGGCCCATGCCGAACCCGATGAGCCCCGCGATGCTGATCAGCGAGATGGATCGGCGGCTGCATCTGGACGAGACGCAGCGAGCGGCAATCGCGAGCGTGCTGCAGAGGCACCAGACGGCCGTAGACTCGGCGTGGGCTCGGTTGCGACCGAGTGTCCACGCAGTCATAGACTCGTCACAACGTGAGATACTCGCGTTGTTGCGACCAGATCAGCGCGACGCCTACGTCGCGTGGATCAGAACCGCGCATCATGCTGCAAAGCCAGGTCATTGACTGGCTC
>JBDTIP010000077.1:0-10963 GCA_039936295.1 Gemmatimonadaceae bacterium | reverse complement strand
ATCATCGTCACCATGCTCCATGGTGTCATTGCCGGCGGCGTCACGTTAGTCCACGTCTTGCCGTCATTCATACTGAGCTGGATCAGACCATCATCGGTTCCGATCCACAGCATTGGAACGAGCAGTGGTGACGGACAGACGGTGTAGATCACACCGCGCTTGTCGTTGCCGACATCGGCAGCTGCTGCAGCATCGAGCGTGCGCGGGGCTCCGGGATCGGTGCGCGTGAGATCGGGGCTGATCTGCGTCCAAGTCCTGGCACTGTCCGTCGTCTTGAACAGATACTGGTTCGCGTAATACAGCGCGCGTGGATCGGCGCGAGAGAATACCAGCGGCTGGGTCCAGTCTGTGCGCGCCTTTTCAGGCGGCTTGGGCACAGTAACACCGGGCACTGCGCGGTTCTGCTCGAGATTGAATCGCTCGCCGGTACCGCCAAAAATGATGCCCGGATTGAGCACGTCACCCGCGGTGTAGCCGCTCTCGCCGCCTGCGCCGATTGGCTCCCAGTCGCGCATGGAGATCTCGGCGAACTTGCCACGCGAGCGAACAGCAACGGCGCCGCTGTCCTGCTGCGCGCCAGTGACCCAGTACGGAATTCTGTAGTCGACCGAGACGTGATAGATCTGTGCCGTGGGCTGATTAAACCACGAACTCCACGTAACGTCGCGCGGATCGGCAGTCTTGGCGTTTCGCGTGATGATGGTACCCTGATCGCTTGCGACGATCATGGTATTCGAGTCATCGGGTGAGACCCACGGCTGATGATAGTCGTCGCCGCCCGGCGAGCCGCGCAGTGGCTGCCACGACTTGCCGCCATCCATCGAACGCGACACAGATACGTTCGATACGTACACGATGTCGGCGTTCTTTGGGTCGGTGGCTATGTGCTCGAAATACCAGCCGCGACCCCACAGTGCCTGATCCGACGACAATCGCGTCCACGTTTCGCCTGCATCATCGGAGCGGAAGAATCCGCCCAGTCCTGCGGGTGATCCGAATGGGTTCGGCGGACCCGGAGGTGGCGGCGGAGCGGAGGGATCTGGGTTGAGATTGTCGATCACCGCGTAGATGCGACGTGGATTCGCGGCGGACAATGCGATTCCACTCTTGCCCATTCCTTCGTTCGGCAGCCCGCCGGTCAACTGCTTCCACGTGTTTCCACCGTCGGTCGACTTGTATATCCCGCCGCCCGGTCCATTGCTCGGCGCGTAAACGAACCACGGTGGCCGGCGCGTGTTCCAGAGACCGGCGTACACTGTATTTGAATCAGTTGGATCGATGACGACCTCTATCGCGCCGACATTCTCATTCTTGTAGAGAACCTTCTCCCAGCTCTTGCCGCCGTTCCTGGAGCGGAATACTCCGCGCTCTGGGTTGCCGGCGTAGAAGTGTCCAATCGCTGCGACAAATACGATGTCGGGGTTGCGCGGATCGACAGCGATCTTGCCGATGTGCTGAGTGTCTTCGAGGCCGATATGTGTCCACGTCTTGCCGGCGTCGGTGGACTTGTACATGCCGTTGCCATAACCCGTGGAATCGCGCAGCGTGGATTCGCCGCTGCCTACGTAGACCACGTCCGGAGCAGATGCCGCGACGGCAATTGCTCCAATCGACGCAACCGGCTGCGAATCGAAAATAGGCTCCCACACTCGGCCCGCGTCCACCGATTTCCAGACGCCACCGTTGACCGATCCGAAGTAGAACTCGTTGGGCCTACCAGGAACGCCGGAAACAGCGTCGGTGCGCCCGCCGCGGAACGGCCCGAGCAGTCGCCAGCGCAAACCCGAGAATAGCGGGGCGTAGTCCGCTGCCGCGCTGGATGATCCGGCAAAGTCGAACGGTTGGTGCGTTAACGAACGATCGAAAGGTGGCGAGTTGAGAAAGCGGCTTAAACCGGGCGACGCTACGGACAGCGCAGCACCCACCTGCGTAGCTCGAACGAAGAATCCGCGCCGGGAAAGCGTGTTGTGATCCGGCGGCGGAGGGCTGGAGTCGGGGAGATTCCTTGTCAAGTCGTCAGGTGTCGCGCGCTTTTTATTCACGGACTACTCCAGATGGTAGACGGTACGTTTACCGAAAATACGCAAATATCTGCCGCAGCGTTCTGGAAATCCTCAGCACGAAAAACGGCGCCAGCGAGCCGTCGCCAGCGCCGGTCCATGCCGCATTAGCTGCTGCCGAACGCGTTATCGGCCGCCAAGTGCCTGGAAGAGGTAGCTGGCCTTGACGAAGAATCCGTCCTGGGTGCGTCGCAGCCGGTCGAATGCGAGGGCTACCGGCTCTGTCATGGAGTTACCGTAGCCGAGGAAGAAGACGGTACCCGGCGATGGGCGATAGGAGAAGAGCCAGTCGGTGCGCAGGCCGTTGGCGACGGCCGCGATCGACGGCGTTAAAGTGGAATCGTCCTCGACCAGCAACACGTTGCCGGTGCGCGGATCGAGCAGCGCGGAGCGCGACGATGCGGAGTACTGCGAAACAACTCGGAGGAAGATCGACCGTGTCACCTGATAGTCGGCTTCGATTCGCGGAATACGCGTGGACACCGAGCGCGCTCCGTCGCTGCGTCGAGTGAATGTGCTGGTCTGATATGTGGCATTGATGCGGATCTGCTGCGTGGGCCGCAGATTGACATTGGCGTTGTAACCAACGCGGTGCACGCGTGACGTCTCCAGGAAATCGACATCGTTGCCGGTAGTAATACCAACGGACGCATCGTATTTCGCGAAGGTTGGGGTCGATGCCTTCCACGCAGTGAGGAACGTCGTGATGCGTGGCGACGGCTGGAACTGTTCAGCGTTTTCTGGATCGGTTCCAGTAAAGTCCGTCAGGTATGCAGACGGATCGAATGCGTAGCTGGATATAGTCGGAGTAACTCCGAGTGACCAGCCGCCGCGAAGTGTGAACGAGCCATTGAGTGAGGCGTGGTCTTCGAGCAGGCTCTTGCGCGCAAAGAAGTCATTGTAGCGCCAGACGCCGTTGGTGGTGAGAAAGGCGTTGAACTTTTCGAGTATCGCGCCCGGCGCACCGAACATGCTTAACCGATTGGAGATGCTCGGCTCGACAACACCGATACGGGACACGAACCCATTATCGGCAGCGAATGTATTCCCGAGCCCGAGGACGTTGTAATGGAAACCGTAGGCGCGACCGGTCCGGTCGAGCACGAGCTCCCACATTGGCGAAGTTGTCGTTATGCCGCCCTGGCTGGTTCTGCTGAGCGCCCCCTGTGCCTGGGCATAGTAGAGTCCGCCGAATACGTAGTGCACGTCGCCATCAACAACGTTGTTGGATCGCCCACCACCAACTCGCTGGCTGAACAGCATGCCCGCGGTGCTCTGTGCGCCAAAACCGCTGTTGATGCGTACGATGTTGACGAGCGGACTCTCACCGTTGGCAGTGGTGCTCGACGCATCCTGTGCTGAGAGAACTGCGACGTCTGTGCGTCCCAATTTGCCGGTGAGCTTCATTGCGGCGCCGGGTTGCACGATCGTGCGAGTGTATACGAGTGTGTTTGGTACGTTGAACTCGTCGCTGCCCTCCACGAAGAACGGACGCTTCTCGGGATAGAACAGTGCGAAGCGCGAGTCCTGTGCGATCTGCGTCGCGTCGGCTTCTACCTGAGAGAAGTCGGGCTTGATCGTGCCATTGAGGACGAAGTTGCTGCCCATTGCCCAGCGCACATTGCCGCCCAGCTGCGGTTTGGAGCTGTACTTCCATCCTGCAAATGCGGGAGCGCAGCACGGGCCGCCTGTTACCGTATTGGTGAGTTCCGGATTCAGGCCGACTACCTGCCCGTGGTGCATGTCGTGCAGTCCCACCAGCGTTCCTTCCTGGGCGATGAAGCTCGCCGCCCCACTGCGAGCCTCGGTCCATGTTTCCTTGTAGCCGCTGTGGAGCACGTTGCGCTGGATCTGAATCCCCCAGTTCTGTATCGACTCGTTGGGATACCGCAGGCTGCTAAAGGGAATTCGTACTTCCACTTCGTAGCCCCACGGCGTGACGTGTCCCTTGGATGACCAGAGGAAATCGGCGCTGAGATCGATCTGTCCGGGCATCACGTTCGAGCCGGGTATGAAGCCACCGGTTTCGTTCTTGATTCCGTCGGCCTGAATGCCGAGCGGATTGACGGCGAATACAAAGGCTCGATTGCGCTCGTAGGACGTATCCAGATGGATCTCGACATTGTCGTCGGAACTGATGTTGTCGCGATCGGCCAGCGTCGCGTGCACCGGGTCGTGCGGCTGAAATGCACGGATGCCGAAGTAAATCGCGTCGCGGGAATACCAGACCAGGACGGCAGTGGAATCTGGAGCCGGTCGCTGATCGGCTGGCGAATACTCGGAGAAGCCAGTTAGCATCGCCGCCCGCTGCCACACGGGCTCGTCGAGCTGGCCATCTATCGTAATGGTCGTATCGATTCGCGGAGCCTGAACCTGCGTCTGGCCGGCCCGTCCGTTGTACACCGGGCCAACCTGAGCTACCGCCAGTTGAAAGGCGCCGAGTAATGCTATGATCATGGTGCGCGAAATGTAGTATGAGACGTGAGAACGATCCTCCGTCACCGTACATTTCGGTATGCATACATCCAGACTCCGTCCAGGCCTGGCCGCGCTTGCAGTGGCGGCGGCGTTCTTCCTCGCTCCGCTGGCCGGCGCTCAGAAGGCGGCGACAAATCTCACGAAACAGGAGCGCGCGGTCGCCAGCGCGGTCGACTCTCACAACGCTGCGGCGTTGGCGCTGCTCCAGCGCGCGGTCAACATAAATAGCGGATCGCTCAACTTTCCCGGCGTGAGAAAGGTCGGCGCCATCTTTCGGGCGCAATACGATTCACTCGGGTTCACGACGCGCTGGGTAGATGGCACCGCGTTCCATCGCGCCGGCCACCTGATCGCCGAGCACCCCGGGCCGGGTCCGAAAATCCTCGTCATTGGGCACCTGGATACGGTTTTTGAGCCGAGCAATCCGTTCCAGCAGTTCAAGATGCTGAACGACTCGACCGCTACCGGACCGGGCGTGATCGACATGAAGGGCGGTGACGTGATCGCCCTGTATGCACTCCGCGCTCTCAAGGATGCCGGGCTTCTGGACAGGATGAACGTGACGGTGGTCTATCATGGCGACGAAGAAGAATCTGGCAAGCCGCTAAGTCTCGCGCGAAAGACGCTGATCGATGCCGCGCGCGGCGCGACGGCTGCGCTCGGCTTCGAGGATGGCGCCGGTGACCCACACACTGCAGTGATAGCACGCCGCGGCGACGATGAATGGACGCTGCACACGACCGGAATTCCGGCGCATTCATCGCAGATATTCACCACCGATGTCGGCGCCGGCGCCGTGTACGAGGCGTCGCGCATCCTTGATCAGTTCTACCAGCAGCTCTCCAAAGAGCAGTATCTCACCTTCAGCCCGGGCCTTGCACTCGGCGGCACTGAAGTGAACGCAGACACGACCGGAACTTCAGGCAACGCGGCGGGCAAGCGCAACGTCGTCGCGAAGGAGATGGAAGTCACCGGCGATCTGCGCACTCTTACGCCCGAACAGCTGGCGCATGCACGCAAAACGATGACCGACATCGTCGCTGATCACCTACCGCACACGACTGCTGAACTCACGTTCGCGGATGGTTATCCGCCGATGGCTCCGACCGACGGGAATCGCAAACTGCTCGCGATGTACAGCAAGGTGAGTACGGACTTGGGGTTATGGCCAGTTGTGGCCGTCGACCCATCTCGCGCTGGCGCAGCCGACGTTTCGTTCGTTGCCAACCTCGTACCCATGGCGATCGATGGGATCGGGCTGTCAGGACACGACGACCACACCGACAAGGAAACCGCCGACCTTCGCATGTTGCCCGTGCAGACAAAGCGCGCCGCGCTCCTGATGTATCGGCTGAGTAATCAGCGGTAGAACGCGCTGAAAAGGGGCAGGCTCTGAAGCCTGCCCCTTTTTTTCGTGGCGCCTACTTATACGTCGCGGATCGCGGCCACACATTGTCGCTCGGATCGCGATCGGGGAACCGCCTGCCTGGATCGAATGTTACGGATTCGATCTTGCGGCCGCCAAAGTCGAGCACGGCGTCGAAGGTTCTGCTTCCACTGAACCAGACGTCCACAGGCCACGTCACTATCGCCGTATTCGCGTCCACCATGCGCGCATTCTTCATCGCGTGGATTGTGGGACCACTGCTCGCGAACTTCACTTCGAGAATTACCGGAGATGGCATGCCGCCATCTTCGCGTACAACGACTGTGGTGCGTGCACCCGACGTCGTCACGCTCGCGATTGAACCGTCCACTGCTTCAGTTGTGAAGAGCCAGTAGTACCAGAACCAGCTCAGGTCCTTATGTAACGCGTTGTCCATGTACAGCGCGTAATCCCACGGCGTTGGATGCTTGAAGCGCCATGCGTGCGCATAGCCACTCATCGCGTGCCAAACCGCCGAATCGCCGACGATGCCGCCGAGCATCGAGAGCATGAGCGGCGCCTTGCCGTATGCCTGGAACGAGTACATCGGGCCGCCGTAGTTCGCGTCCCACATCAGCGGTGCTTCGCGCTCGTTGCCGCTTGTACGACCGTATGCTTGGCCGAGACTGTCGAGATCAGGCGTCTGTCCAAGACGGTCGAAACGGGAGAGGCGGTTCATGTACTGATTGAATCCCTCATCCATGAAGGCGTACCATGTCTCGTTGGTGCCGACCATCATCGGCCACCACTGGTGTCCCGTCTCGTGGTCGGAAGCGCCCGCGCTCGACATGATGAACATGGGATATTCCATTCCGCCTTCGGGGCCGTCCACCATGGTGAGCAACGGATAGGTGTACGGCATCCACAGCTTGGAATAGAACTGCAGCGCGTGCCGCACGATTGGACCTGCCTCGGCGTACTTCTTCGCGTTGCCGGGTTCGTAGAAGATGTTGATCGGGATCACGCCCTTCTCTGGGATCGTCGCACGGGAGGCGTCCCACACGAAGCGATCTGACGTTGCCCACGCGACGTCGCCAACCGAATCGGCAACGAAGTGCCAGGCGAGGCGATCGCCCGCAGCGGTCGACTTGCCGGGCCCGCGCTCGTCGGCGCTCACGATGTTGATCGTCGTATCAGCCTGCAGTGCGTGCGACAAGCGTTCACGCTCGGCGGACGTGAGAACCTGCTCCGGATTTTGCAGCACGCCAGTCGATCCCACCAGCCAGCCTGCTGGCATGTCGAGCTTCACATCGAAGTGGCCATAGTTGTTGTAGAACTCCGACGGTCCGAGGTATGGATCCGTATCCCAGCCACGGAGATCGTCGTACATCGCGACGCGCGGGTACCACTGGCCGACCTGATATAGCGAGTCGCCCCACGCGCCCATGCGTAATCCGCGCACTCCCTGCACGAGCGGAACGCGGAAGTGCCATTGCGCATCGATTGTTGCGGTTCCCTTGGCTGGCACCGGCGACGGAAGGCGGATTGTCGCGACGGTCTGCGTCATGCCGATCGCTTCCGGGTGAGTCGGCGGTGGTTGCGGGCGGCCGCGCGGGCTGCGACCCGCGGAGTTGGTGCGATCGCTGAGATCCACGTTGTCACCGTTCACGCTCAGCTGCGTGACTATCATCCCCTCGGTGATGTCCGGCATCGTTTCAGCGCGCGGGACGTTGGCGCGGTAGATATTCTGGTCCAGGCGAAGCACGATGACGGACATCGCGGAGTCGCTGTTGTTGTGAATGACCACATGCTCCGAGCCGGATACGGTAGACGTCGGAGCGTCGAAGCGCGCGTTGATGGTGTAATCATTCCAGAGCTGCCAGTAATTCGGTCCCGGCCGTCCGGTAGAGTCTCGCGTTCCAGCCGCCCAAGCTCGTCGTATCATGTCAGTGAGTGGGATGTCGCGCCGGATCGCGCGCGGCGCGTTGGACGGCGTGTACGGCAGGACTGCCGTGGATTGCGCCGCGGCTGGCAGCGCGGCCGCGGTCGCGAGCAGCGCGAATGCGGCGATGGACCGAACAGTCATCGAGACTCCTTGGGCGGGATGTAGCGGGTATACCACGTAGATATACGGTATTGCGCTCCAAATGGCTGCAGGGGCGCCTCTGCGGCCCGCCAGCACGGTGTGCGATGTTCCGGCACTCTGACGAGAGGTATTGGGCAACGCTGCCGTTAACCGTACATTACATGGATGGATCGGTTCGAGCCCATCTTCGAGACACTCAATGCAACGCGAATACGCTACGTCGTCGTCGGTGGCCTGGCGGTAAATCTCCACGGCTATCAGCGGTTTACTAAAGATGTGGACATCGTGATCGAGCTGCTGCCGGAACAGAGTGCGCGCGCATTGGAAGCGCTGCGGGCGATTGGCTACGAACCGCGCCTACTGGTGGAAATTCAGCGGCTTCATCGCCGATGATCCCGATCTCCGTGATCCGAATGGAGCGTCACATCCATGACACCGGCACGGTCGACGACGGGCAGTGAGTCCAACGATGTCGGCGGGATGCTCGCTCACGAGCTTCTGAACCAGGTCGGCCGGAACGTGTCCTTCGATGACATACTTGCCAACTTCCGCCGTATGACACGATGCTGTCTCGCTCGTGATGCCGTGCGCCGTCTTGATTGAGCCCAGCACTCGTGCGGGCTCGTCGATCGCGGTGACCTGAAATCCATTGTCGCGCATGTGATTGCCGGATGGCACATTCCACATGGCGCAGTGAACTCCGCTAATGGTTGATCGTGCCCTGCTTGCTCGTATCGATCTCGCTGGTATCGCCGCGCTTGAACAGGAACGCATCCATGTTGCGCGTGATGAACTGGCGGGCCTGCGGGTCCATGACGTTCAACCCGTAGTGATTGATGAGCATCGTCTGCTGCTTGAGCCAGTCGGCCCAGCATGGCTGGCAGATCTCCTCGAGCGCGCGCGCACCTATGGGACCGGGGAACGGAGCGCGCTCGAATCCTTCGCGCGTCTGACTGCAGCGCGTGCACTTTACAATGGCTGGCATCGTCTCTTGTCTCTGAAACTCGGCGCCTCAGGCGGCGTCGCGAATCTCCGCAGGATCCTGACGCATTCCGCGCGCGTACTTGATCTCCGCAAGGTGGAATATTGCGAGGATGCGGAGATACAGCGCGCCAACGTCGAACTCGAACCAGCGCGCCGAGAAGACCGCGCTGTGTGGATCGGCGTGGTGATTGTTGTGGAGTTCTTCGCCGCCGAGCCAGATGCCAATGGGCGAGATGTTACGGCTCTCGTCCTTGACGTCAAAGTTGCGGTAGCCGACCGCGTGGCCAACGCCGTTGATGATTCCTGCAGCCCAGAACGGAATCCAGATCATCTGGATGCCCCAGACCAGCGGCCCGACGAAGAAGCCAAAGAGCCAGATGTCGATCGCGAGCATGAGGAGGATCCCGACCCAGTTGAGCTTGGAGAAAACGTGGCGCTCGAGCCAGTCGGTCGGGGTGCCCTTGCCGTACTTCTCCAGCATTCCGGGCTGCCGGACTGCCGTGCGATAGTAGAAAGCGCCCTTGAGGACGATGTTGCGGAGCCCTTCCATCACCGGCGAATGCGGATCTCCTTCACGGTCCGCAAATGCATGGTGCTTCCGGTGGCAGGCGACCCATTCCTTGGTGACGATCGCCGTGGATAGCCACAGCCAGATGCGCATTGGCAAAGCGGCGATATAATGAAGCCTGACCCCTCGGTGCGTCTGGGCACGATGCAGGAAGATCGTCACGCAAACGTTGGTCAGGTGGCCAGCGATGACGACGAACAAAACAGGCTTCCACCAAGCGGTGGCCAGTGCTGCGAAATGGGGCATTTGGACTACATCTCCGTGGAACGGTATCAGCCCTGTAATCTACAAAGCCGCCGGGAAACTAGTATAGGGGAAACGACTACCGAACGCTCGTTCCTGATCACCCCACTGATCACCCCACTTGCGGCATGGTTGCGCGTCCGGCATCATCCCGGCGGATGCAATCAGATGCTGAAACACACCCTTCTCCCGTCAGAACGACGACTCCGGCGCTTTCTGCGCTCGGCATGGGATCTGCCCTCGGAGCTCCGACTGACGAGGAAGACGCGGCTTACGAGCGTGCGATTCGGCGTGGGTTGGAGCTTGGTGTGAACCACGTCGACACCGCGATCAATTACCGGTGTCAGCGATCCGAGCGCGTGATTGGACGAACGATTCGAGCCGTAGCACCTGCAAGCGGAACGGTATTCGTCACGACCAAGGGAGGCTATCTACCGCTGGAAGCGCCGCCGCCGGAGAGCAAGGCCGAGTATCGCGCCTACATCGAGCGGGAGTATCTGGATACCGGCATCATCGACGCGGCCGATCTCGTTGCTGGCGGTCACTGCATCGCGCCTGGTTTTCTGCGCAATCAGGTGGAGCGCAGCATAGCCAACCTCGGCCTTGCATCGATCGACATTTATTACATCCACACTCCAGAGCAACAACTCGACGCGGTGTCGCGCGAGATATTTGACAATCGGATGCACGACGCGTTCGCCGAACTTGAGCGCTGTGTGGGCGACGGACTCATCAGGTCATACGGCTGCGCGACGTGGAACGGCCTGCGCGTTCAGGCCGACGCGGCAAACCACCTGTCTCTGCAATCGCTCGTCACCACCGCGAACGACGTTGCTGGCGCAGGCAATCATCTGGTTGCGGTGCAGATGCCGTTGAATCTTGGAATGATGGAAGGTGTTCGGGTACCCACGCAGATGGTAGATGGACATGAGCGTACGTCGCTCGAAGCCGCCGACGAGCTGGGGCTCGCCATGATCGCCGTCGCGCCGCTATTGCAGGGGCGCCTCGCGCACGATCTTCCTAAAACGGCGCGGGACACGTTTCCAGAAACGAAAACGGACGCTGCGTGCGCACTGACGTTTGTGCGAATGTTACCGGGTGTGGCGAGCGTGATTGTGGGAATGCGTGATGTGCGTCATGTGGAAGAGAACGTGGCGGTTTTCGCGTAGTCTGCTGGC
>JBDTIP010000076.1:0-11056 GCA_039936295.1 Gemmatimonadaceae bacterium | reverse complement strand
GTCTGCAACGCTTCTAAACAGTTCCGGGAAACGAAGATCGTAGCAAATGAACGGACTGACCCGAGCGCCGTCCACGCGCACGGTGACAGACGTATCGCCAGTGCGATAGGATTGCTGCTCATTGGCGTAGGCGAACAACCGTTGCTTGTTGTACATCGCCGCGACCTGGCCGGAAGGGTCGAGCACGAGTGCCGAATTGCGCGCTGTGTCGTGCCCATCTGATTCATCGCGCGTGGGCACGCCCGCGATCACCCATACACCTGAATCGCGCGCAATTCCGGCGAGCCGAGCCACGTGGTCGCCACGGAGTGATTCGGCGAAAGCCAGATCCATCGTGAATCCGCTGGTGCACATCTCCGGCAGCACTACCAGGCGCGCACCGCGCGCGGCGGCATCGTTCACGATTACCGCGGCGCGATCGAGTGACGCGGCAGGATCGTGCCAGCCGATGTCGTATTCGCCCAGCGCGATCCTGAGCGGTTGAGTCGGCGTCATAGTCCCCGCGTCACAGCGTGCCGCCGGCGAGCGCGGCGCGCAGCAGCACGCTCCCCTCGCGCACCATCGCAGTATCGCAGCTGAATGCGAAGCGGATCGCGTTGGAGCACGTTTCGCCGAAAGCATCGCCTGGTGCACTGCCGATTCCGACTATCGCGAGCTTCTCCGACAGCTCTGCGGCATTGACGACGCCGAGGCGTTCGCACGCTTCATCACTCAGCTCAGCCCAGGCGTAGAACGCGCCGTGTGGCGCGAAGACGCGCACACCGGGTATGCCACTGAGGGCGGACACCATGATCTCGCGGCGAACGGCGTATTCAGCGCACATCGCGCGCAGATGATCGGTCGGCCCCGAAACCGCGGCCAGCGCCGCCCACTGTGCCAGGCTGTTCACTCCGTTGATGGTGCAGCGGAGCAGCTTGGGCACTCGATCGTGCAGGAGCGGAGACCGTGTCACGATGTAACCCACGCGGAGCCCGCTCATTGCGTGCGTCTTGGAGAAAGAGAAGATGCTGATGACGTGGTCGGCGTAATCCCCGGCCAGGGACCCGATGGATGTGTGAGTCCAGGGAGCGTAAAGAACATCCTCGTATGCTTCGTCCGATACGATCCAGAGATTGTGCTCGCGCGCGATCGCGATGATCTCCTGGAGACTTTCGCGCGGCAGGACAGCTCCGGTGGGATTGTGCGGCGTGTTGAGGAAGATCGCGCGCGTTCGTGGCGTGATCGCCGCCTCGATGCGGTCGCTCCGATACTCGAAATCGTCGGCTGCGCTCAGTTCCACGCCCACGGGGACGCCGCCGGCCATGCGAATGTTCTCTACTACCTCTGTCCACATGGGATCGGGAACGATCACCTCGTCACCGGGAACGAGCAGCGCGCCGAAGGTCACGTAGAGCGCATGCATGGCTCCATTCGTCACGAAGATGTCGTCGGAGGTGACTCCCGCGAGACCGTTGCGGTCTCGAACCTTGGCGGCGAGTGCATCGCGAAGCTGCGGGATCCCGTTGTTCGGGATGTAGTGCGTCTTTCCGGCTTTCGCCGCGGCGTCCACCGCGTCGAGGACGGGCTGCGCGACAGCGAAACTGGGATCGCCGGATTCGAACCGAAAGACGCGCGTCCCGCCGGCCTGTGCCTTGAGGAGCTGTTCGCGAATCTGGACGATCTTGCCTAGCGATATAGCATCGAGATAGTGCGTGGGTAGGTCAGTGGCGGTGGTGGGTTCTGCCTGGGCGCTGGGCATCTGCTGTCCTTAGGGTTGGCTGGCGAGGGGAGCGGGCAAAAAAATGCCCGCCTGACGAAAGTCTGGCGGGCATCGAAGAAACAACTCGAATGACTTCACGCATGCCTGAACCAGATCCCCGGAGAGGAAAGTGGCTTGTACTTGCTGCGCGGCATGAAGTGAGAAACGGTCATCTGAGCTTGCGGGTGATTGTAGTCCCGACCAACTGTATTCGGCGCGCACGCGGATGTCAACAGTCTTGGCGCAAAGTCGCTGCGCAAAGAGCTCGTTATCTTCACCCGGGAACGCGCAGACTCGCCGAATTGGCCGTGCTCCTGGACCGAACGCTCAGACCGAACGCTCAGACCGAACGCACATGAAATCGCAGTCCCATCATCTGGACTCATCTGTCGGCGCGGTAAGTTTGAGCCATGATCAGTCCGCCCCTGAGGCGGCATGGCGCGACGACGGTTGACGTTAGCGCCGATCTCACCGAACTGGCGACGACTAGCGTGGCTGTGAGGTGGCGAAGGTTCTTCGCGCCAAATGGGACCCGGGGCTTCGTGGTGGTGTGCTTATCGCACATCTGATTCCAGAGGACGCCGAAATCCCGGCGCAGGAAATCGACCCCAAAATCAGTGCTTCGCTCGCGGACATGAGCTCGCGCGGAATCGGTGGGAAGGATGCGACGCCATTTCTCCTTGGCAGGATAGTTGAGCTCACTGGTGGCCGCAGTCTTGCCGCCAACATCGCTCTCGTAAGGAACAATGCACGCTTGGCATCGGACATCGCTGTCGCGCACGTACAACCATTAGATCTGAACATTGGACGCCGCCGCGCGAGTCCCGTTAATGCGGCCGGCCTCATCACCCCGGCACGCGTGGCTTCAACGGACCGCGGAGCCTTACGCTCTCGCACGCAGGCTGACAAATTTTCCGACATGCAACGACTGGTGAACGCGTGGGTTTGGACGACGACGGCGCTCGTCGTACTGATCGGCTTCTTCTATGTATCTCTGGTATGGCTCGTGACCGCGCCATTTGATCCCGGCCGTTACGCGTCCGGGAGAGCATTCAGGCACCTCGCGGTTCTGTGTACATGGCTGAATCCGTACTGGCATTTCAATACCAGCGGCATTGCTGTCCACGATCCACGCAGGCCGTACGTAGTGGTGGCGAACCATGAGAGCTACGCGGACATCTTTCTCGTATCGCACCTCAAGTGGGAAATGAAATGGCTGGCCCAGGACACGATCTTCCGGATTCCCGTAATGGGCTGGATGATGCGCATGGCCGGCGATATTCCCATCAACCGCGGCAGCCGCGGCAGCGCACTGCTGGCGCTTGAGGCGTGCCGCGACAGGCTCTCGAAGAGAGTTTCGGTCATGGTATTTCCCGAAGGCACGCGGTCGCGCACCGACGATTTGCTTCCGTTCAAAGACGGCGCATTTCAGCTCGCGATATCGATGGGCGCCCCGATACTTCCGATCGCGATTGCCGGTACCCGGAACGCCATGGCGAAGGGCTCGTTCAGCTTCCGGCGAGCGAATGCAATCTGCCGCGTGCTCGCGCCGATCGAGACCGCTGGACTGAGCTCGGCCGATCTGCCGGCGTTACGCGATCGCACACGTGAGTTAATTGACGACGCGCGACGAGAACTTCAGGGTGAGCTACGGAAGTAGACCGGCGCTGCCGAAGATCCGGATACTCTTGGCGCGGTCCGAGCGGCGCGCCAAGAGTATCCGACTCAGCGTTCAGTAGCCTACCGCGCCACCGGTGGAACGAGGCTCGTACACGCCGACCCAGCGCCCGTCAGCGCGACGGAGAAGTGCGTTGACGTCCGTGAGAGATCGCACCGCGTTCAACTTGTAACCCATTGCAGTAAGCGAGTCCATCGCCCGCTGTGAAAGGCCACCAGCCTCGTAGGTCAGCTCATCCGGCCACGCCTGATCATGAATGCGCGGCGCAAACATGGCATCGGGAAGTGACATGTGCTGATCGATCACGTTCAGAATTACCTGGATGACACCAGTGATGATGGTAGGGCCGCCAGCGGCGCCGACCACCATCATCAGACGCCCGCTGCGGTCCAGCACGATTGTCGGAGCCATCGCGCTCAGCATTCGCTTCCCGGGCTGGATAGCATTGCTCTCGCCCTGAACGAGTCCGAACTGGTTCGGCTTGCCCGGCTCTGCGGCGAAGTCGTCCATCTCGTCATTCATGAAGAAGCCACCGTCGCTTACGTAGACACCAGATCCAAAGCCACTATTAAGAGTCGTTGTCGTGGACACAGCATTCCCGGCAGCATCGGCTACCGAGTAGTGCGTGGTATTCATCGGCTCCGTGGCGACGTCGAATGCCGGCGGCGGAGTTGCACGGTCGGGTTGAATGGTCGACGCAAGCTGCCGTGCATACTCCTTGCTCGTGAGGTGCGCGATCGGATTCGAGACGAATGCGGGGTCGCCAAGCTTTGTGTTCCGGTCTATGAAGGCGCGCTGGAACGTCTCGGCGAGAAGGTGCTTGTAGGCGGCACTGTTGAAATCCGGTAGCGTCGCCCACGTCTCGAGCTGATTCAGAATCTCGATACTTGTGACACCGCCGCTGGATGATGGCGGCATTGCAAGCAGTGTGTAGCCGCGGTACGTACCGACGATCGGCTCCCGGAAGACTGGCTTGTAATCGGCAAGATCCTGCCTGGTGATGATGCCGCCGTCCTTGTGCATTTGCGCGACAATCTCATCGGCAATGGGGCCTTCATAAAACGCCGAGGGCCCGCGGTCGGCGATCAGCGTCAGCGTCTGAGCTAGCTTCGGCTGGCGGAACAACGTTCCCGGCTGCAACGGCTTGCCGTCCGGCAGGAACACCGACGCACCATCGAACTGCTTGATCAGGCGCGCGCTTCCCGCAAGCGACCGCGACGTAGCGCTGTCGATCACGAACCCCTGCGTCGCCAACGTAATCGCAGGTTGCATCACATCGTGCAGTGACATCGTCCCATATTTTGCGAGCGCCGCGGCCATGCCTGCGACAGAACCCGGCACACCCGAAGCGAGACCTCCGACGAGGCTCTTGCGGGTAAGCTTGCCGTTCTCGATATACATGTCACGGGTCGCGGCCAGCGGTGCGGCCTCGCGATAATCGACAGCCGCGCTCTGCCCGTTGGCCATCCGGATGACCATGAATCCGCCACCTCCGATGTTGCCCGCAAACGGGTATGTAACCTCGAGCGCGAAACCCGTCGCAACGGCCGCATCGACCGCGTTGCCGCCCTTCTTGAGGATCTCGGCGCCCGCCGCGCTAGCCAACTCGCTGTTGCTGACCACCATGGCATTGTCGTCGATCGTGGGCGGATGTCTTCGCTTCGCAGCCCAGCCCTCGGGGAACGATGCGTGAACGACAGGGGCAGCTCTGACCGCCTCCGCTGGAGGGGCGACGTCGCCCGACGCTGCAGTGGCTCCTCGGCACGCAGGAAGAAGCAGCGCGGCAGCGGCCAGGGCCACCCAGAGCGCCACCGTTCTGGCAGGCGGCGCAGCTGCCCGCATGGGCCTGACGTTGCAGGCAAGGCGTGAAGGATCGCGCAATGTCACTGTCTTCTCCGAATTTGGACCAGAATCCTGAACCGTCGGTTCTGTAAAGGTACGTGCGAGGCCAGACAGTCGCTCGCCACGTGTGCGCCGTGCGCCCGCCACGTGTCCGTAGTCGCCCGGATACCATCTGGCGTGGGCCCTCTGCAACTTTCCGGACCGTCCCTCGTTCCAACAGGATCCGTCCGCCACTTGGTCACAGAACCGCTGGAAGACCCTGGCCTGCGACTCGACTGCATCGGAATCAGCCACAGAACAGCTGCGTCCGAGTTGCGCGAGCGTGCGGCCTTTTCCGCATCATTGCTCCGGGAGGCACTATCCGCCGCCCGGCGAGAGCCGCGTATCGAGCGGTTGGTGATTATTGCGACCTGCCATCGGACGGAGTTGTACGCGGAGACTCCAGTGTCTTCGGCCGACGCGGGAACGACGCTGCTGGAGTGGTGGGCACGTACGTGCGGTGTGGCTCCAGCGGCCCTCACGCCGCATGCGTACGCACTGACCGGATTCGAGGCCGCGCGACACCTGTTCAGGGTCGCCGCAGGACTCGATTCAGTGGTGCTCGGTGAAGCGCAGATCGTCGCACAGGTTGCGAGTGCGCTCCGGCAATCCGTATCCGTACATGCCGCGTCTCCATTGCTGAAGCTTGCGTTCAAGAGCGCGGTTCGCTCGGGCGAGCGTGCTCGGGGGCGAGTGTGGGGGCGGCTTCAGGCAGCCAGCCTTGGCTCCGCTGCCGTCGACGCCGCTGCCGCGGTGGCAGGGGGCCTGGAAGGGCGCAACGTGGTAGTGGTTGGCGCCGGCGAAATCGCTGAACTCGCGCTTCGTTCGCTCGCCGCGCACAAGCCGGCACGCATTACGGTAGCGAATCGTACACTTGAGACCGCACTCGAGCTTGGGTCGCACCACGGTGCGGATGCCTGTCCTCTCAACCTTCTTCCGTCAGCGATACAAGCAGCCGACGTGGTAATAGCCGCGACGAGGGCAACGCGGGTGCTGATCGACCGCGCCTCCGCAGTGGCGGCGCTGGAGAGAAGGCCCACACGTCCGCTCACATTCGTGGATGTCTCACTGCCGCGCAACATTGCCATCGCAGTGCGCGATGTTCCCGGTGCGCGATTGATCGGGATCGACGATCTCGGGACGTACATAAGCTTCGCACACACCGAACGTCGCGCAGTCGTCCCGGAGGTCGAGAAAATCGTCGACGAGGAACTAGATCTCTTGCGCGTGCGACTTGCGCAGCACGGCATTCGTAGACCAGTTAACACAACCAGAATGTCGCCCTCTCCTGCAACACTCGCAATATGACGACACAGCACCTTGTGATCGGTACGCGGCGATCCACGCTCGCACTGCATCAGGCCAGCATCGTCATGAATCTGATCGCCGCGACGCATCCGGAGCTGAGCCTCAAAATTCGCGAATACGAGGCCTCGGGTGACAGGATGCTGGACGTTCCGGCTCCTCTGCTCGCCGCGGACGCGTTTACCGATTCGATCGAACAGGCATTGCGCGACGGCGACATAGACATCGCCGTGCACTCGTACAAGGACCTCCCAGTCGAAGCGCCAACTGATTTGATCATCGCCGCCGTTCCGGTCAGGGCGGATCCACGTGAGGCGCTGGTCTGTGCGCGAAGACTCACGCTACGACAGCTACCAGCCGGCTCGGTAGTTGGTACGTCGAGCGAGCGGCGCGGAGCGGCGGTTCTTGCACTTCGTCCGGATCTCCGCGTCAAGCCCATCCGCGGCGCCGTAGACGCTCGCGTCACCAAGGTTTTCGCAGGCGAGTACGACGCCGCGCTCCTTGCGCTCGCCGGTCTGCAGCGTCTTGGGTTGGACGAACACGTCACGGAGGTATTCGGCCTGGACGTGATGCCGCCCGCAGCCGGCCAGGGCGCGCTTGCTGTGCAGTGTCGCGTGGACGATGTCGGCGTGCGCCGCATACTGGCTGACATCGACCGTCCAGCCATCCGGCAGGAAGTCGAGTCCGAGGTTCGTGCGGCAACGCGCGTGACCGCGTAACGATGCAGCCGCTTTCGGGGCGCCGGGTAGTCATCACCCGCTTCGAGCTCAATGATGGGCCGCTCGCAACCGCGCTGCGCCGCGCTGGCGCCGAGCCTCTGCTGGTACCGCTGATCGGCATTGATCCGCACACACCTGATGATCAATGCGATTCGCGGTCATTGCGCGAATTCGACTGGCTGGCGTTTACAAGCGCCAACGGTGTGCACATGTTCTGGGCACGATTGAATCAGGATGAACGTGCTGCGTTCCGCGCGCACCGCGCGATTGCTGCAGTCGGACCGGCGACCGCACGCGCCGTCGCCACCGTAGGAGGCCTGTCCGCAGTGACGGCACCGGAATTCATCGCCGAGTCGCTCGCCGACGCCATGGGCGATGTTCGTGACAAGGCGATTCTGTGGCCGCGCGCAGCAGGTGCTCGATCCGTGTTGTCCGACACACTTCGTTCGCGCGGCGCGGAAGTTATCGAGCGAATCCTGTATGACACGGTTGCGCTGCCAGTACAGACCGACACGCGCTCGCTGGTTCTCGAAGCTGATGCGATCACCTTCACCAGTCCGTCGGCAGTGCGCGCGTTTGTTGCATCGTTTGGCAATGCGGTGACGCCGCGCATTGTGTGCATCGGCCCGGTAACGGCCGCGGCGGCGACTGGCTCGGGGCTATCCCTCAGCGGCGTGGCGACTTGCTACACGCTCGACGGAGTCGTGAGCGCACTCGCGAGCGTCTTTGCGAAGGAACCGAGTACGCCTGTATTGCCTATCGGCGAGCCAGGGCTGCAGTGAGCCAGCCAGCGCAGCCGACGGGCTTTCCGGACATCCGCCTACGGCGCGTGCGCAGTAGCGACGCGATGCGCCGAATGATCCGCGAGACGTCACTGGGCCCAGAGCATCTGATCGCGCCTATCTTCGTGACCGACGGAGAGCACGTCTCGGCGCCGATCGAGTCCATGCCGGGCGTAACGAGGATATCGGTAGACGGAGTGACTGCGCTCGCCGAGCAACTTCTCTCAGCCGGAGTCTCGTGCGTCATTCTGTTCGGAGTTCCTGACGCCAACCGCAAGGACGACAGCGGAACTGAAAGCTTTTCGCCGGAAGGCGCAGTCCAGCGTGCCATGCGCGTACTCAAGAAGCATGCGCCGCAACTGCTCGTGGCGAGTGATGTTTGTCTGTGCGAGTACACGTCCCACGGGCATTGCGGAATACTCGACAGGCAGCGGTACCTGGCGAACGACGCAACGCTGGAAGTACTGCGCAAGATCGCTCTGTCTCACGCGGCGGCTGGTGCCGACATCGTCGCTCCCAGCGGCATGATCGACGGCGCGGTTGGCGCGATTCGCGGCGCGCTCGACGACGCCGGTCATTCGAACGTCGCAATTATGGCCTACGCGGTGAAATACTCGTCGGCGTTTTACGGGCCGTTCCGGGAAGCGGCCGGTGGCGCGCCAACATTTGGAGACCGTAAAACGCACCAGCTCGACCCGGCAAACCGTGGAGTGGCACTGCGGGAAAGCGCGCTCGACGTTGCCGAGGGCGCCGATTTTCTCATGGTGAAACCTGCCCTTGCCTATCTCGACATCGTGAGCGCTGTGAGCGCGGCGCATCCGGGGCTTCCACTCGTCGCTTACAATGTGAGTGGCGAATACGCGATGGTGAAGGCCGCCTCTGCCGCAGGATGGATCGACGAACGCGCTACCGTGCTGGAATCGCTCACGTGTATGCGCCGGGCCGGCGCCAACGCGATAATCACCTACCACGCATTGGATGCAGCTCGGTGGTTGCGAGACTGATGTCCGCTACGCACGTCGCCACTCACAGCTCCGTCTCCGCGCACCCTCCGCTGAGCAGCGATCCGCAGCCGAGCGTGGCCGCAGACTCGCTGCTGGTGCGCGCCTGCAGGCGCATGCCAGTCCCACACACCCCGGTGTGGCTGATGCGGCAGGCAGGACGTTACATGCCTGAGTACCGCGCGATTCGTGCGCGCCAGACGATGCTGGAGGCGATTCACGATTCAGCAACCGCCGCCGAGATCACCATGCAACCGGTGAATGCGCTTGGTGTCGATGCGGCGATAATCTTTTCGGACATCCTTCCACCCCTGGTCGGGATGGGGTTGCAGCTCGATTTTGTCGCTGGCATTGGGCCGAAGATTGCGAATCCGATTCGAGCGTCACGCGACGTGGACGTGCTCGGAACCCCGCCCGCCGAACAGACGATGCGTGGTACGCTCGGCGCCATACGACTCGTTCGGGACGCGCTGCCACCAACCACCGCGCTCATCGGCTTCGCCGGCGCGCCGTTCACGCTCGCGTGTTACGCGATCGAGGGCGCCAGCTCGCAGCGCTATGACATCGCGAAAAGTTTCATGTACGCCAAGCCTGCGGCGTGGAATCGCCTCATGCGCCGCCTCGTCACAGTGCTGGCGGACTATCTAGTCGCGCAAGCGCGAGCCGGCGCCGACGTGCTGCAGGTATTCGATTCGTGGGCCGGCGCGCTGAGTCCCTACGACTACGCGCGATACGTGCAGCCGCACAACACGTCGCTGTATCGGGCTGTGGCGTCGGCAGGAGTTCCAGTGATCAACTTCGGCACCGGCACGGGTGCGTACCTGGACGAAGTCGTCAGTTGCGGCGGCGATGTGCTGGGCATTGACTGGCGTACGCCGCTCGATAATGCGCGCGCCCGGTTCGGAGACGCGCGTGCGATCATGGGGAACCTCGACCCGATAGCACTGCTTGCTCCATGGCGCGAGCTCAGAGGTCAGATCGACGACGTTTTGCTGCGTGCCGGAACAGCGCCCGGTCACATCTTCAACCTCGGTCACGGGATTCTCCCGACTACTCCCGTTGAAAACGTACGGCGACTCGTCGATTACGTCCACGAGCAGACGGTTCGCGCGTGACGCACGCTATGACGACGGATGGAGCACCTATCGGCGTTCTGTTGATGGCGTACGGAGGCCCGGAATCGATAGCGGATATTCCGGGATACCTTGCTGACATTCGCGACGGCCGGCCCACAACTCCAGCCGTGCTCGAGGAGATCACGCGCAACTACGTCGCAATCGGCGGACGGTCTCCCATCGCTGGTCTCACCCAGCAACAGGCTGCCGGGATCGATCGAGCACTCAATGCTGACGCGGCGTCTCCTGGATTTCGCGTCTACGTCGGCATGCGGCATTGGTCGCCTTGGATCGAAGAGACGATCGGACGTATGAGTGAAGACGGAATAAGTCGCTCCGTCAGCATGGTGCTCGCCCCGCACTACAGCGGCATGAGCATCGCCCGCTACCAGGCAAGAATCGCGGACGGGCTTACGATGTACCGCGCCTCGATCGAGTTCGCGCACGTGGACAGCTACCACACGGCGCCCGGACTCATCGAAGCGCTCGCTGCGCGTGTGACTGCCGGGATCGCGAGGTGGCCACAAGATGAACGCAATTCAGTACATGTGATCTTCAGCGCGCACAGTCTCCCCGAGCGCATCGTTCATGCGGGAGATCCATACGACTCCCAGGTACATGAGACCGCGCACCTCGTCGCAGAACGCTCCGCGATTTCGCAGGAGCGGTGCTCGTGGAGCTATCAGTCCGCGGGGCGGAGCGCCGAAAAGTGGCTCGGGCCGACCTATCCGGACCATCTTGCCGAGCTCGCTGCGCGAGGCGTTCGCAACGTCGTCAGCGTACCGGTTGGATTTGTGAGTGATCATGTCGAAATCCTCTACGACATTGACATCGATG
>JBDTIP010000075.1:0-2619 GCA_039936295.1 Gemmatimonadaceae bacterium | reverse complement strand
CTGGAGCGCTCGCGCCGCAGCTACCTCGCGCAGATGCGCGCCATAATCTCGCGTCATCTATCGGAGATCGACGCGTCCGATCGTCCAGTCCCCGGCGTATCGGTGGAATAGACCCTTGGCGGCACACGAAGCACACGAAGCACCCTTGGTGCATTATCAGCTGTTGCCGGCAGACCGTCCGGCAGATGGCCTCGAGACCGAAGTTCTGGCGCGATGGACCGAAGACGAACTCTTCGCACGCGTGCAGCGCGAGAGCGAAGGACGTCCCGAGTTCGTGTTTTACGAAGGGCCGCCGACAGCCAACGGACGACCCGGAATTCACCACGTGTTCGCGCGAACGGTCAAGGATCTCTTCTGCCGCCACCGCGCGATGTCAGGATTCCATGTCACGCGCAAGGCGGGCTGGGATACGCACGGCCTGCCCGTAGAGATCGAAGTCGAGAAGCAGCTCGGCATCTCCGGCAAGCAGGACATCGAACGCATCGGCGTCGAACGGTTCAACGAGTTGTGCAAGGAAAGTGTCTTTCGCTACGGCGAGGAGTGGAAGCGCCTTAGCGAGCGGATCGGTTACTGGCTCGACTACAACGATCCGTACATCACCTACTCGAACAATTACGTCGAGAGTGTGTGGTGGGCGCTCAAAATGCTCTTTGATCGCGACCTGCTGTATCGTGGGCACAAGATTCTTCCGTACTGCCCGCGCTGCGGCACGGCGTTGTCATCGCACGAAGTAGCGCAGGGGTACAAGACAGTCAAGGATCCGAGCGCGTACGTTGCGCTCACCCTCGAGGGAGCATCGGCACAGCCACGCCGCATCCTGGTGTGGACGACTACGCCATGGACGCTCGTGTCCAACGTCGCTCTCGCAGTGAATCCGGAGCTGCGCTACGTCGAGCTGCTGCGGCGCGGGAGAGAAAGCGAGGGATCGCTTATCCTCGCCGAGTCACGCGTAGTTGCATTGCTCGGCGAGGACCACGCGACTCGGTGGACGCAGCTCGCGTCGATGAGCGGAAGCGACCTTGTCGGGATGCGGTATCGCCGCCCGCTGGACTGGGTATCACTCGGCGACGGCGCGCACGAGCTGATCGTCGGTGAGGCTTTCGTTTCTGCCGAGGACGGATCTGGAATAGTGCACATGGCACCGGCGTTCGGTGCTGATGACTACGCTGCCGGCAAGCGTCACGGACTTGCGTTTGTTCAGCCGGTTGATGCGCGCGGACGTTTTCCGGAGGGCATCCCGCTCGTTGGCGGAATGTTCGTCAAGGACGCCGACGCTATCATCATCGAAGAGCTGAAGCGTCGCGGCACGCTGTGGAAAGTGCAGCAGTACGAGCATAGTTATCCGCACTGCTGGCGCTGCGAGACTCCGCTGCTGTACTATGCGCGCACGTCTTGGTTCATACGCACGACGCAGTTCCGGGATGACATGCTGCGCCGCAACGCCGCTATCGACTGGCATCCGCCTGAAGTCGGCGCTGGGCGCTTTGGAGAGTGGCTCGAGAACAACATCGATTGGGCCATCTCTCGCGATCGCTATTGGGGCACTCCGCTGCCCGTGTGGGTGAATGACGCTGATCCGAACGAGATTGAGGTCATTGGAGGGTTCGCAGATCTCGCCACTCGAACCGGCCGCCCGCTGTCGAACGACTTCGATCCGCACAAGCCATTCATCGATCATTACACATGGCCGGCTCGATCGGGCACCGGTACCATGCGACGCGTCCCGGAAGTGATCGACACGTGGTTCGATTCCGGGTCGATGCCATTCGCGCAGTGGCACTATCCATTCGAGCGGACCGAAACGTTCGAGAGACACTATCCAGCGGATTTGATCGCTGAGGGTGTGGATCAGACGCGCGGCTGGTTCTATTCGCTTTTGGCGATCGCCACTGGCCTCGGAAGCTCGCTGAGCGACGCCACAGGTGCGGCGCCGTATCGCAGCGTGGTCGTCAACGACCTCGTCCTCGACAAGGACGGCGTCAAGATGTCCAAGAGCCGCGGTAACGCCGTCGACCCGTGGGGTGTTCTTTCGACGCATGGCGCGGATGCGGTGCGCATGTTCCTTGTTGCGTCGAGTCAGGTGTGGCTCCCGCGGCGATTCGATGAGTCACTCATTCGCGAAACGATCGGCCGATTCCTGCTCACCCTCAAGAACGTATACAGCGGGATTTTCGCCACGTACGCGAACTTCGGCTGGTCGCCATCGCTCGACGATCCCGCACCGGATGAGCGCGATCCGATCGATCGTTGGGTTCTGTCGCGTCTCTCGTCCGTGGAGCAGCGCTGCGACTCGCTGTTGCGCGAGTATCAGGCGACCCACGCGGTGAATGCGGTGATGGATTTCTTCATGGACGACGTATCCAACTGGTACGTCCGGCTCAATCGCCATCGCTTTTACGAAGTCGAAACGGCGGACAACCGCGCGGCATTCGCAACGTTGCACGAGATTCTCGTCGTGACGTGCAGGTTGCTCGCGCCTTTCGCTCCGTTCCTCAGCGACTGGATTCACACCGAGCTCACGCATGGCTCCGTGCACCTCGCGCCGTATGTGCGGCCGCAAGAGACGCGAATCGATCCGCTGCTCGACCGCGCGATGAGCGACGTGCGCTCGCTCGCCAC
>JBDTIP010000074.1:0-4534 GCA_039936295.1 Gemmatimonadaceae bacterium | reverse complement strand
TCCAGGCCGCCGAACCTGCGCGGAACGGTCATTCCGAGGAAGCCATCCGCAGCGAGCGCAGCGATCACGTCGTCCGGGATGGTTTCTTCCTCGTCGAACTTCACCGAATCTATGAGTCCACCAAGTCGCGTCTCCATCGCGCGAACCAATCGCGTGACCGTAACTGCTTCTTCCGGATCTGCGTCGCTCATTGGCGCTGGATAGGGGAAGATCAGCTTGTCGTGCACCTCGCCGGCAAAGATCCCGCGCGTGAATGAGTATCCGTCGTTCGGCATACCGTGCGTCAGTCGCTTGTTGGGTCGCCGCGGGCGATATCCAGCGCAGCGGGCGATGGCATATCGCAGTAATCGCCGCTGCACGCAAAAGTTGCCGCGTACTCCGCATCGCCGAGCAGATGGCCAAATCCGGAAGGATATCTCGCGATGGCGCTGGCGAGGGAAGCGATGACGCGCGTGGCATGCGCGCTGAGCTTCGCGTCGCCATCGTAGTTTGCGAGTCGCAGCATGAGGTCCACAGCGAGCGAGGTGCCCGATGGGGTCGCGTTGTCGGTAGGATCATGCGGGCGCGTGACCAGTCTTTCTGCATCGCGCGACGTATCGTAAAACGTCTGCGACTGCTCGTCCCAGAACTCTTCCTGCATCACGAGCGCAAGCTGTCGCGCTGCACTCAGCCAGCGGATGTCAAGCGATTGCTCGAACATGGCGAGAAAACCGAGCGCAACCGCCGCCTGGTCGTCCAGGAAGCCGCGGATGTGCGCTACACCGTTCTTGTAACTGCGCATCACGCGCCCGTCGATTACCATGTGCGCGAGCAGGAATTCGGCGTTGCGAGCCGCGATAGCACGAAAGTCGTCCCGGTCGAAGGCTCGAGCTGCTTCCACCAGCCCGCGAAGCGCTAGGCCGTTCCATGCGGCGAGCGTCTTGTCGTCGCGCGCGGGCCAGACCCGCGTTGCGCGTTGCTGGTAAAGGACGTCGCGCGCGCTGGTGATCTTCGCCTGTAAGTCCTCAGCTGTCGTGCCAACACGTTCCGCGAAGGTGCCCGGGTCGACTGGAACATGTAGAATGTTGCGGCCCTCGAAGTTGCCCGATGTCGTGACGCCGAAGTACGCTCTGACTGTTGCGGCATCAGCACCGAGGGAAGCATCGATCTCGTCCGGCGTCCAAACGTAGAACCTGCCCTCCTCCCCATCGGAGTCCGCATCCAGCGACGAGTAAAAACCACCTTCCGGAGATGTCATCTCACGCGTGAGCCATTCGACGGTTTCCTCGGTCACGCGGCGCACTTCGGCGCTCTTCGTGGCCTCAAAGAGATGCGCGCCAAAGCGGATCACAAGCGCATTGTCGTACAGCATCTTCTCGAAATGCGGCACGAGCCAGTATGCGTCCACCGAATAGCGAGCAAAGCCTCCGCCAATCTGGTCGTATATCCCGCCGTGCGCCATCTGAGTGAAAGTCCATGTCGCCACGTCGAGCGAAGCACGATCTCCGGTGCGCGCCCAGTGTCGAAGCAGGAAGTCCAGGATCATGGTCGGCGGGAATTTGGGAGCTCCGCCGAAACCGCCGTACTGCTTGTCGTAGCCAGCTATGATCGCGCGGGAGGCATTGTCCAGAAATTCATCGCTTATTGTCTCATTGTCGCCGCGCGGGAGTGTCGCGTCGTAGATCCCTCGGATTGACGCAACGCTTCCATCCACACTCTCGCGACGGTTCTCGTAGGTATCTGCGATCGCCGTCAGAACGCGCTTGAACGACGGAAGCCCGTGACCGTCTTTGAGCGGAAAGTAGGTACCGCCGTAAAATGGCTCTCCGTCCGGCGTAAGAAATACGGTCATCGGCCATCCGCCCCGACCGGTCATTGCCTGAACGGCCTGCATGTACACCGCGTCGAGATCGGGCCGCTCCTCGCGGTCCACCTTTATGCACACGAACTTGTCGTTCATGAGAGCCGCCGTCTCTGGGTCTTCGAAAGACTCGTGTGCCATGACGTGGCACCAGTGGCACGCTGCGTAGCCAATCGACAGCAAGATCGGCCGGTCCTGTGCGCGTGCCACGGCCAGCGCCTCCTCGTCCCACGGCTGCCAGTTCACGGGGTTGCCGGCGTGCTGGAGGAGGTACGGCGACGTCTGGCCTGCCAGGCGGTTTGGCATCCCGTAAGATAGCCCCGAACTGTCCGACTGCACCCACTGCGAGACTGGCCACGCCCGTTAAATTCCAACCATGGCGAAGATTGCGAACGACCTTGATGCTTACCTCGCGCAGCACGAATCGCGCAATGAGGAGGAGCTGTTTGACTTTCTGAGAATTCCGAGCGTGAGCGCCCAGCCAGCGCACGACGCCGATACACGCGCTGCCGCAGAGTGGCTGAAAAAGTCGATGGTGCAGGCAGGTTTGACTGCGAGCATCCACGAAACACCCGGTCACCCAGTGGTTATCGGTGAATGGCGCGGCGCGGGGGCGAATGCGGCGACCGTGCTCATCTACGGTCACTACGACGTGCAACCGGCAGAGCCGCTCAACCTCTGGACATCAGCGCCCTTCGAGCCAGAGGTCCGCGACGGCCGTATCTACGCGCGCGGCTCCGTCGACGACAAGGGACAGATCTTTCTGCACATCAAGGCAGTAGAAGCCCATCTGCGTACCCGACAGAAGCTACCATGTAACATCGTGATCATCGCCGAAGGCGAGGAGGAAGTCGGCAGCGCAAACCTCGAGCAGTTCGTGGAGCGCAAGCGCGAACTCCTGGCGGCGGATGCGGTAGTCATCTCGGATTCGGCGATGTTCGCGGAAGGGTCACCGTCGATTCTTTCGTCGCTCCGCGGCCTTGCATACTTCCAGCTGGACGTGCAAGGGCCATCAAGTGACCTGCACTCCGGCATATACGGCGGTGCGGTCGTCAACCCCGCGGCCGCGCTTGCGTCGATAATCGCGTCACTGCATGACGCCAATGGCCGCGTCACGATTGCAGGTTTCTACGACGATATCAGTCCGTTCGATGACGTGGTGCTCGCGGGAATGCGCAAGCTGCCACATACCGACGCAGCCTTCATGCGCGAAGTCGGCGTCTCTGCACTCGGCGGGGAGCAGCGATACACGACGCTGGAGAAGCTCTGGACCCGTCCAACGTGTGAGGTGAACGGGCTGCTGTCTGGTTATACCGGCGATGGTGCCAAGACCGTGCTTCCGGCCAAGGCGATGGCCAAGATCAGTTGCAGACTCGTACCAAACCAGGACCCGGTGCGGATCGGCGCGCTCTTCGACGCGCATGTAAAGAAGGTGACGCCGGCTGGCGTGACCGTCAGCGTGGCGCACCTGCATGGCGGACGTCCGTGGCGTGCAGAATTGAGTGGGCCGATCTTCGACGCGGCGCGGCGCGCGCTCGGTGCAGCGTTTGGACGCGAGCCGGTGATCGTCGGCGAAGGTGGATCCATTCCCGTAGTCGGCGATTTTCAGCGCATCCTGGAGGCGCCCGTACTCCTTGTCGGTTTCGGCCTACCAGGCGAGAATGCGCACGCGCCCGATGAATGGATGAGCGTGGAAAACTTCAGATTGGGGACGCGAGCGATGGCGGCGCTATGGGACGAATACGCCGCATCGATGCGCTGACAAAACCAGCCAGCGCTATCTGTTGAGTGTGCAGCCGATCGTGCCGCGCACGGTCGTTGCGTCTGACAGAGACGAGAAAGCCTGAGCGCTCGCATCGCAGCGATGGGTCAACGTGAGCGTGACACCGGCAAGCGCAGTGATGCGCGTAAGGTTCACGCTGATCCGAGTGCGGTCTGTCCCACCCAGCAGGTCGCTGAAACCCACCTTGAAGCGCGGATACAGCTCGTTCAGGCCGAGGCCGCCAGAGAACCTGACTCGGCCCGCCGCCGCCGGATTACTCGACGCGATCAGCTCGCCTCCAAGCATGTTGGGACTGAACTCGTCGGTCGATGGACTGGTTCCGTAACACGGTGCTGCTGGGTCGCTCTGTTGCAGCGCGGCCCGCGGGCAGGTGATTGGCCCCTTTACCACTCCGACCGTTCCATGCGCCCGGAGCGTGAGTAGCAGCTGCGAACTCATGGCGTGCGTGATCCATAGTGCCGCGCTGGCGATGTTCGGTGTTGCGCTTGCAACGGTGACCGGCGGTAGATAGCTGACCTCGAGGCCCAATCCACCCGGAAGCCCAATCGCGAGCCGCGGGCGGCCAAAAAACCTGGTTAGGCCGGTGTTCTCCGCTTTGCCAGCATAGCAGTAGCCGGTCTGTTGAAGCGTCGCGGGCGCAGTGGGAACGAATGCGCCTTCGAGCGACAGCCTCATAGCGCCTGGCGAAAGCGCCAGCGAGCTCTGGTCAGCGCTGAACGCGATGGGAACGGAGTAGAATGCGAGGAGGCGCGCCTCGTGGCTATCGCGCGGGGGTCGACATTGAGCGCGTGCGACGCTAGCGACCGCGACGCTAGCGAGTGCGACGCTAGCGAGTGCGCACGTCAATGCGCGGGCCAGAGCGATCATGGGTAGGGATCGGATCGACATACCGCAACTTACGAGCGCGTTAT
>JBDTIP010000073.1:0-5719 GCA_039936295.1 Gemmatimonadaceae bacterium | reverse complement strand
TCGCGGATCACCATTATCTCTTCAGCCTCGTCGGGAATCCCCTTGAGGCCAAGCCGAGCGGACACGAGACCTTCATTCATCGCTCCGCCCGCGGCAAGTGTCGGCTCTTCGCAGTGATCGATCACCGGAATGCCGAACGTGCGCGCGTACTCGAGCGCGGTGCGCATCAGTTGCGCCGAAACTACAGGCTTCCCGTCGTCGCTCACGCCGATCGCGCCGGCATCGACCATCTCGCCGAATTCTGCGAGCGCTTCGCCGCGCTGGCCCACCGAGATCGCACCAATTGGATACACTCGCGCTGCGCCTGCGCGGAGGCCCTGGCGCACCACGAAGCCAACCGCCGCCGGATTGTCGATGACCGGATCCGTATTGGGCATCGCACATATCGCTGTGAAACCGCCAGCCGCCGCGGCTCGTGCACCGCTTGTGATCGTTTCGACGTCTGCACGTCCGGGCTCACGCAGATGACAGTGAACGTCGATGAATCCGGGCGAGACGATCAAGCCTTCGCAGTCAACGATCTGCGCATCGTCGGGCCGTCCAATGTCGCGACCTACGGCCTGCACCGCGCCGTCAGACAGCAGAACGTCCGCAATCGTGTCCGTGCGCTGCGACGGGTCGAGCACTCGTCCGCCGACTAGAAGAACTGGACGCGCCATGGTCAGCTCCGCTCCTTCTTGGCGGCTTCGGCAAGCTCCGGCTTGCCGCCGGACAGGAGATACAGCACCGCCATTCTGACAGCAACGCCGTTGGTTACTTGCGGGAGGATCACACTGTGCGGCCCGTCCGCCACGTCGGAATCGATCTCTACGCCGCGATTCATCGGTCCCGGATGAAGGATGAGAACGTCACGCGGCGCACGCTCGAGACGCTCGCGCGTTACGCCGAACACCTTGTTGTACTCACGCAGCGACGGGATGTAGCCCGACGTCATGCGCTCGAGCTGCAAGCGCAGAATGTTGAGAGCGTCGGACCACTCGATGGCTTCCTCGATGCGAGAGAAAACTGTCACGCCCATCTCGTCGATTGCGCTCGGAAGCAGCGAGCGCGGTCCACATACGGCGACTTCAGCGCCAAGTTTTCGCAATCCCCAGATGTTGGAGCGCGCGACGCGTGAGTGGAGCACGTCGCCACAGATGCAAACGCGAAGCCCTGCGATGCGCTTGAAGTGGTCGCGCAAAGTGAGCAGGTCCAGCAGCCCCTGGGTGGGATGCTCGTGCGTGCCGTCGCCGGCATTGATGACGTTGGACTCGATGCGACCGGCGAGAAACTTCGCGGCGCCTGATGCGCCGTGGCGAATCACCACCATGTCGATGCGCATCGCTTCGAGGTTCCGCGCCGTGTCCACCAGTGTCTCACCCTTGGCAACGCTGGACCCGCCGGACGAAACGTTTACTGTGTCAGCAGACAGACGCTTCTCAGCGAACTCGAATGAGATCCGTGTGCGCGTCGAGTTCTCGAAGAAGAGATTTACGACCGTCGATCCTCTCAGCGTCGGAACCTTCTTGATCGCACGCTCGCTGATTTCCTTGAATGGCTCCGCGGTATCGAGAATGAGAGTGATCTGCTCCCCGCTCAACGGTTCCAGCCCAAGCAGGTCCTTCCCGAGCGGCGCCCCCTGAGTCATTCGAACCGCTTGGAAACGAGAACGACGGCGGACCGGCCATCGACGTCATCCACCTGCACGTCCACGCGATCGGTCGCCCGCGCGTCAACTTTTTTACCGACGATGTCAGGTTGAATGGGCAGTTCCCTACCCCCACGGTCGATCAGCACAGCGAGCTTGATGAGTGCGGGCCGGCCAAAATCGGCCAGCTCGTCGAGCGCGGCCCGAATGGTCCGTCCCGTGAACAGGACGTCGTCGACAATAACGATATTGCTGCCGTCTATCTCGCCTGGCAGCTGCGTCGCCCCTACCACCGGCCTTGGACCGATCGTTTGCAAGTCGTCGCGATACAGCGTGATGTCAAGTGCGCCACGCGGCACTGTAACGCCGTCGCTGGCCTTGATCAGCGCGACGATACGGTCGGCCAGTTGCACGCCCCGCCGCTGGATTCCAACGATAACGAGATTGTCCGTACCACCGTTCGCTTCTACGATCTCACCAGCCATGCGGCGCAGCGTTCGCTCGACCGCGCTTGCATCCAAAATCGTCTCTGTATGCTCAGTCATCCGGCTCTAATATAGCCGTTGCGGCTACCGGGCTCCGGAGATGATGGTAGTTCCGGCGCGCCGCTCCAGCACCTTGACCGCCTCGACGTGATCGGCCTCATCGCCAAGCTCCCGGTGCGCCTCGCGGAACAGCCGCGCGGTCTCATCGATGATCGGGGCGGGCGTAGCGGTGTCCTCGGCGATTCCCGCCGCGATTCCGACGTCCTTGTCCAGCAGCGCGAGCCGGAAAGTCCTTGGGAAGCTGCGGTTAAGAACGCGCTCCGGAAACAGGTTCATGGACGTATTGGATCGCCCGCTTGACGAATTGATGACGTCCAGCGCCACGGCGGGGTCCACTCCGAGCTTGGAGAGCATTGCGAGGCCTTCGCCGGTGGACCACACGTGCACGGCGAGAAGGGCATTGTTGACCGCCTTGACGGCGTCGCCTGTTCCGACGGCGCCGCAATGTACAATCTTGGCGCCAAAAAGGTTCAGGATGGGGCGAGCCCGATCGATGGCTGCGGTGGTTCCGCCGACCATCACAGTGAGCTTGCCAGCGACGGCACCAGACACCCCGCCACTGACGGGCGCGTCGATAAACGCGATGCCCAGAGCGTCTAGCCTGGCGGCGATTCTACGCGAGGTCGCTGGATCACCACTCGTGCAATCGATCACCATTGCGCCGGCGGCCAACGACGCTGCGGCTGCGCCTGGGCCGAAGAGAATCTGCTCTACTTGCGCCGAGGTGGGCAGGCATGTGATCAGAAACTCAGCGCCCTTTGCTGCATCGGCGGCTGACGCGGCAGCTCTTGCCCCGGTCTCGGCAACGAACGCCGTTGCCTTCTCCGCAGTGCGATTCCACACCGTGAGGGAAGTCCCGCCGGCAACATGCCGTGCCATCGGCGCGCCTATCGCGCCCAGGCCGATGAACGCCGCGCTGGGCTGGCTAGGATTGGTCATACTGAGAGGGTCTGCTCCGCCTTGAGTAGCATGCTCGGCTCCGCATCGGGATATCGCAGCTTCAGTTTCCTGAGCGTGCGCACGACGGTTCCAGCTATAAAGTAATTCCGGATTTTCTTGTTGTCGGCCGGAACCAGGTACCACGGCGCCTCTTTAGTCGACGTTCGGCGCAGCATGTCATGGTATGCGTCAGTGTACGATTCCCAAAGCCGCCGGTCGTCGAGGTCGCCTTCGCGGAACTTCCAGTTCTTGTCAGCACGTTCGACCCGCTTCTGCAGTCGCCCGCGTTGCTCGTCGCGGGAAATGTGAAGAAAGAATTTGAGCACGATGACGTTATTCTGGATCAGCATTCTCTCGAAGTCGTTGATCTGATCGTAACGCGACGTCCATATCGGCTTGCCCACGATGCCGTGAACGCGCGCGGCGAGTACGTCCTCGTAATGCGAGCGGTTGAAGATGCCGACCATGCCTCGCTCGGGAGCTACGTGGTGGACGCGCCAGAGAAAATCGTGTTTGCGCTCAATGAGTGTGGGTTCCTTGAAGCTGGTGACGCTGCATCCCTGCGGGTTGCAAGCGCCAAAAACGGTGCGGATGGTGCCATCCTTCCCCGAGGCATCGCGCCCCTGCAACACAATCAGCAGCGCGTAGCGGCCGTCAGCGTAAAGCTTCGCCTGAAGATCGGAGAGCTTGCTCAGGCGATTCTTGGTTTTCGCCTTCAGCTTGGCTGGTCGCGGCGCCTCGTCGGTTGACGCGTCCTCGTCACGAAGACCGAGCGGAAGTTCGGGATCGACTGGGTCGAGTTGCATATCGTAAGTTACGTCACGCGAAGGGATTATCTGAGCAGAGACTTCGCGGGTGATTGCACGGTACCTCGGGGTTCCCGCCTGCCACCGTCGCTCAGTCGTGCTTGGATGCCCGGAAATAGCGCGTGCGACATCCGCCGATGGGACAGGAAGGTTGCCAGCATCTAAAGTGTTACTTTAAGTGCATGACGATATCCGGCTATGGTTCAAACACTTACCTAGCATGGCCGTATGGATTTCTCACAATGGTGTCTCAGCCTCCGGCGCCACAATCTGATGTCAGAGCTTCCGCGTGCTGCAGCGATCAGCCGAGTCGCCGTCCCGGGGTTGGGCGACCGCACCCGTCTGCGCCGCTTGTGAGTCGTAGAGATCGCGGAGCGAGGCGACATCGACGGGCGCGATTGCAGTGACTTTCACCATCGGCGACATGATCGAGCGCGGGTCGGCGCTGTGGCTTAGCCCCAGAACATGCCCTATCTCGTGAGTCGCCACCTGGGCGCGCTCGCCGGCAGACAATAGCTGGCCAGTCGGGCTGTGCAAAGCGAGCGTAACGTCGCCGTTCAGAATTGATCCTGACTGATCCCAGGACACTGTCGTCCAGCCTTCGTAACGGTCATCGAACTTGCTGATCCAGTGCACGGTAACGTCGGCGTGCTGATCGCCGTCTGTGACTAAACTAAAGATTACCGGGGCGCCGGCATCTTCCCACTCGCTCAAGGCAGCAGCGACTTCGGCGCGAAAGGCTGGGGTCCAGCCCGGCAGGCTTCTTGGCTCTGCGATTCGTACTGTAACGACCTGCCCGGTGCCCCGACGCCACCGTGGTGCTAAGCGTGGCTTTTTTGGTGTGCCGAGGCGTAGGGGCGTAGCATACAGCGCGGCCGCCCCGGAGGCGCAACTCACGGAATCGATGCGCAGCTCGCGTGCTTCTGCGTGGCTGACCGCAGTGACGAGCGCGAGACCGGGACTCGTTTCGAGCCGCGGTTGCGGAGTGACACAGCCAAACAGAATGAGTGGAACGCCGCCGATCACGGCGGCAGTGCGCGCGAGACCCATCAGTCGTTGACCAGCAAAAAGGATCACTTTACAGCCATCCCGGTTTTCGGTGGCTGTTGTAAGGATCGGCGCGCCGCGGGTGATAGTGTACACCCCGCGGCACGGCTCACCGGTCGAATGCGATCACGTGTGGCGAGTCGTTAGCGACGGCCGGCATTCTCCCCGGGCCGCGGAATTGAAGCAAAGACACTTCCGGGATACCACGCTGGGCGACTCTGGCGGTCTGCGACAGCGCGCACGATGTCGAAGTACAGTGAGTCGAATTTCACGGCCGTCTGGAGGTTGACCGGTTGCGCCAGATCGTCGGACGGCTTGTGGTATCGATTGGCGAGCCAATCGCTGACAGTCTTCATCTCCGGCGAATCCTTGGTGTAACCCGCCTTGAAAGCGAGCGCCGGTATTCCGCGCTGAATGAAGCTGTACTGGTCGCTGCGAATGAACCGCACCTGCTCCGGCTCCGGATCCGGCAGATTCGTGAGCCCATGCGCAGCGAGCACGGGCAGAATGTCTCTTCCCAGATCCGATTCATCCCAACCATACGCAAAGATGCCGGTGAGCGGGATGATGGGTAGGTACATGTCGGTGTTGAGATCCGCGACGATCTGCTGCTGCGGAACAGTTGGATGGATTGCGAAGTATGCGGAGCCGAGCTCACCTTCTTCCTCCCCGGTAACCGCGAGGAAAATGATGGAGCGGCGCGGTGTCACGTGTCTGTCGTGAAACGCCGCCGCAGTTTCGAGCAGCGTCGCTAT
>JBDTIP010000072.1:0-5652 GCA_039936295.1 Gemmatimonadaceae bacterium | reverse complement strand
ATCCGGCGACGCCAAGTATCAGCGCCCCGCCAGTCAGGAATTTGGTACTCGCTTTCACAGCCTACAAATATAAGGTCTCGCTGAGGCGAACACGGAGTGTATTCAGCGCGCCGGCAAGTAGCTCCGTACACCCCGCCCCGTGAACCCAACTACTGGCCCCGGAGGGATGCGGCAAGGATGCAATCGTAGTCATTCGGCCGCCTTGTTCCACCGTATCCGCCTTCCCGATCACCTGTTCGAGCGGCGCTGCGGCCAGAAATCGATCTCAGCCTGCAACGCACACGCTTATTCCAATCCGGTGCGCCGGCGCTTGCGCCGATCGGGGAAATGCTCGTCCAGAAAGGCAATCAGAGCGCGTTCCTCGGCGGTATGCCCATTCCTGTTCGAACGACTCCGACGTGTTCCACCATCGACCAAAATTGTATCGCCGTTGGCTATGTACCGGTCAATCACCACCGGATGTACGTACGACTTCCGGCATATCGTAGGCGTGTTCCCGAGTTCGGCCGCGACGAGCCGGACGGCCGTCCCGACGTTCCGCGTGGCGTCACGCTTTGACGCCGCGGCTCCGAGATCTGCGAGCACCGTTGCTGCACGCAGAGTGCCTCCCCAGGTTCTGAAATCCTTTGCGCTGTAAGGAAAGCCGGCCAACTCCTGCAGATATTGATTCACCTGCGCCGACTCGATGTTACGCCAGTCGCCGTTCTCGTCCTCATAGCGGAACAGCCGCCGTCCCGGTACCGCGAGCAGCGCTTCGATAAACCGCGCGAGATCTCGGCTTACAACTGTCTGCCTGTGCCGTATCGATCGCTTGCCGATGTAATCGAATACCACCAGATCGCCGTCGACCTTCACATGCGACTTCCTTAGAGTCGTAAGTCCGAAGGTACCGTTCTCTTTCGCGTAGCGGTCGTTCCAGATGCGAAAGAATCCGTCTGCCAGGAACAGGACGATCGCAGCGCTGACCTTGCTACGCGAGAATTGCCGCTGCCTGAAATCCGCGTGGACGCGCCGCCGGATCGCCGGGAGATCCCGGCCCATCTGACGAACGCGATAGTACTTGCGGGTCTGACCCCGCTTAACCGCCTTGGGATGATATCTGTACTGCTTGCGGCCGCGCGCATCAAAGCCCCAGGCCTGGATCGCAGCTCGCTCACCCGCGGCGATGTGAACGTCGGTCCAGGCGGGCGGAATCGCGAGTGCATCTATCTGCTCCGCCCGTTTCGCGCCGACAGCCGTCCCGGTCGCAGTCACGTAGCTGAATCGACCGCGGTTCGTTCCGGTTCTCAGTAGCCAGGTCTGGCGCATGTTCGGCGTCCCAAGCAAGAAGGCTGCCCAAGGAAATACGCTTGTCCGCGGCGCTTATATTCAGCCCATGCCTTCCTACCATTTTCTGACCTTCGAAGTGGCAGACAGGATTGCCACCATAACCGTCAATCGCCCGGACAAGCTCAACGCCCTAAACGACGGCACAATCGCCGAGCTGGGTGCGGCAATCGATGATGCGCGCATGCGGCTGGACGTCGGTGGTGTGATCCTGACAGGCGCCGGTCGCGCGTTCATTGCCGGCGCCGACGTCAGCGAGCTCCAGAGTCAGTCGCCGTTCGTCGCGAAGGGACGCTCGCGCGCGGGACAGGAAGTGTTCCGCCGCTTCGAAATGTGCCCCAAGCCAGTCGTCGCCGCCGTCAACGGCTTCGCACTCGGCGGCGGCTGCGAGCTCGCCATGGCCTGCCACGTGCGCATCGCTTCGGAACACGCCAAGTTCGGCCAGCCCGAAGTGAAGCTCGGTATTCTGCCGGGTTACGGTGGAACACAGCGGTTGCCGCGCCTGGTTGGCAAGGGTCGCGCGCTGCAGCTGCTCATGACGGGTGAGATAATCGATGCAGAGGAAGCACTCCGCATCGGGCTGGTGAACCGCGTCGTGCACGCAGCAGAACTGCTTGGCGCAGCGCAGATCATGCTCAAACAGATCATGCAGAACGCACCGTTAGCCGTGGCGCTGTGTATCGAAGCCGTCGATCGAGGGCTCGGCATGACGCTGGAAGACGGACTCACTCTCGAGGCGAACCATTTTGGCCTGCTCGCCGCTACCGACGACATGCAACAAGGAATGACCGCGTTCCTCGAAAAGCGCGCACCGAGCTTCAACGGACGCTGAGCGCGGCGCGATCGAGCAATCAGAACGGAAGCCCAGGGCTGCAATGGCGCTCCTCGATCGTCTCGGCATTCGCGATTTCCGTAACCTCGAGCGCGCGGAGCTGGCGTTCCCGCCCCAGGGAGTCGTCGTGATCGGTGACAACGGTCAGGGGAAAACCAATCTGCTGGAAGCGATCTACTATTTCCAACTGCTTCGCTCGGCGCGCGGTGCACGCGACGTCGATCTCGTGCGATTCGGCGCGACCGCGTTTCATCTTCATGCAACAGTGAGTGCGAACGGGCGGCACGAGCTGTCGGCCGGCTTCGGGCGCGGCAGGAAGCGCGTGGTCGTGGACGGCGCCGAAGCCAGACGACTCAGCGGAGCGCTCGGTTCGCTCCCCGCTATAGTCATATCGCCCCGCGACGTTGCGCTCGTGAGCGGATCGCCGAGTGAGCGGCGGCGTTACCTGGATGTGGCGCTCGCGCTGACGTCGCCACGATACCTGGCTGCACTGCAGCAGTACCGCGGCGCTCTCGCGCGGCGCAATGCTGCGCTACGCGGCGTAGCGCGTGGCAGCCAGTCAGACGAGAGCGTTTCGGTGTGGGAGCCAGCGCTCGCGGAAAGCGGCGCCGTGCTCCTCAGCGAGCGCGTAAGATGGATGGATCTGCACGAAGCTGAGTTCACGCGACTCACGCACGCGATTGGTGAAACAGAGCCGATGACGATGCGCTACATCACATCGATCGCCAATCCGCGCGCGGCCATGGACGAGCTGACCGATGCGCTTGCGCGCAAGCGACCGCTGGACATTCGCCGAGGGTTGACGCACACGGGCCCGCATCGCGACGACATCGCGCTGGACATTGGTGATCACGATCTGCGAACGTTCGGATCTGGGGGACAGCAGCGAACGGCGGCGATCACGTTGCGGCTGCTGGAAGCGGAGACGCTAAAGGCGCACGCCGGTAGCGATCCGCTACTGCTGCTCGATGATCCTTTCGCGGAGCTCGATGTGCGCCGCAGCGCACACATCCTCGAGCTGCTGCGCGAAACCGTGACTGGGCAGACAATCCTCACCGTTCCGCGCGCGGGCGACATTCCACCCGACCTGAGCAGTCTCACGCGCTGGACGATTGCCGACGGCGTGATCAGTACATCGGGCAGCCAATGACTGACAGGTATCACGGCCCGGAGAAGATCGGCGAGGCACTAAGCTCCTACCTGAGAGAGGCGGGACTGGATGCGCGCATGGTGCAGTCCGCGGTCGTGCCGGAGTGGGCGGAGCTGGTGGGGCGCGAGATTGCGGCGGTCACGGAGCCGCTCTTCGTGACCCCTGATGGATCGCTATTCGTGGCGGTCCGGACGAACGCATGGATGACCGAATTGCAGCTCATGGAGCCGCAGCTCGTCCACGCCTTAAACACGGACCCGGCGCGCCCCCGGGTGCGGAAGCTCCGGTTTCAACTGATCCGGCCGGACTGAACATTCCAAGTCGTTGTGTGACAACGGCTTACACCATCGAGAAGCGGTTGCCAAAGGCAGTCAAAACCGTTATATTATAGAGTCTACGGAGCCGTTTCATTCGGTATTTCTTCGGTATCCGTCCCACGCCAATTTTTGGTCGCGTAAATGGCTGTCAAAGAGAAAGTCGATCGTGCCGCGTCCCACTACGATGCGGAGAACATTCAGGTTCTCAAGGGTCTCGAGGCAGTGCGCAAGCGGCCCGGCATGTACATCGGATCCACATCTGGTACGGGTTTGCACCATCTGGTCTACGAAGTCGTAGACAACTCAATCGACGAAGCGCTGGCCGGATACGCCACCGAAATATCGGTGACGATTCACAAGGACGATTCTATAACAGTTGTCGATGACGGTCGCGGTATCCCGGTGGACGTGCATCCAACCGAAGGTTTACCGGGTATCGAGCTTGCGCTCACGGTGCTTCATGCCGGCGGCAAGTTCGACAAGAACAGCTACAAGGTTTCCGGCGGTCTGCACGGCGTCGGCGTTTCGGTGGTCAACGCGCTGTCGTCACAGCTCAAGGTCTGGGTGCAGCGCGATGGCAAGATCTATTACATGGACTTCAATCGCGGCACCACGGTCACCAAGCTCAAGGTTGTCGGCACTGTTCCCAAAAACGACACGGGCACCAAGACCTGGTTCAAGCCCGATGATCTCATCTTCACTGACCTGTCGTACAAATACGACACTCTTGCGAATCGCATGCGCGAGCTGGCGTATCTCAACAAGGGCGTCGCAATAATGCTCACCGACGAGCGCGAGGGCCAGGAGAAGTCGGAGACGTTCCTGGCACGAGGCGGGTTGCAGGAGATGGTGCAGTTTCTCAACTCCCGCAGCAAGCCGATCCATCCGGAAGTCGTCTATATCGACACGACCCACGACGATGTCGGCATCGAGATCGCGTTCCAGTACAACGACGGCTACAACGAGAACGTCTTCTCCTTCGTCAACAACATCAACACGCACGAAGGCGGAACGCACCTCACAGGGTTCAAGTCCGGGCTCACGCGCGTCATCAATCAGTACCTGGGCCGCAGCAGCGTCAACAAGAAGGACAAGGAAGCAGCGCTTTCCGGCGACGACGTCCGCGAGGGTCTCACCGCCGTATTATCGGTCAAGGTACACGAGCCTCAGTTCGAAGGGCAGACCAAGACCAAGCTCGGCAACTCCGAGGTCGAGAGCGCTGTTAAATCAGTGATGAACGACCTGCTCAACCGCTATCTGGACGAGCATCCGAAAGTCGCGATGCTCATCATCGAGAAGTCGCTGTCCGCGTCGCGCGCGAGAGAAGCAGCCCGTAAAGCGCGCGATCTAACACGCAAGAAGAGCGCGCTCGACGTCGGTAACCTCCCCGGAAAGTTGGCCGACTGCTCGCTTAGCGATCCAGTGCTATGCGAGCTGTACCTGGTCGAGGGTGATTCCGCAGGCGGCTCCGCGAAGATGGGACGCAATAGAAACTTCCAGGCGATCCTCCCGCTCCGCGGCAAAATCATCAACGTCGAAAAGGCACGCATCGACAAGGTCCTCTCCAATGAGGAAATCCGCACGATCATCACGGCGATCGGAGCGGGCATCCGCGATGACTTTTCGCTCGAAACGACGCGCTACCACAAGATCATTCTGATGGTGGACGCCGACGTCGACGGAGCCCACATCCGCACGCTGCTGCTCACGTTCCTCTTCCGGCAGATGCCGGAGCTGATCGAAGCAGGTTACATCTACCTCGCCCAACCACCGCTTTACCGCGTCGCCAAAGGCAAGGAAGAGTATTACGCCTACGACGAGAAAGAGCGAGACGACCTCATCAACCGACTCGGTGGCAACGACGGTAAGGCGTCGGTCAACATCCAGCGCTACAAGGGGCTCGGCGAGATGAACCCAGATCAGCTCTGGAAGACGACGATGGATCCGAACACGCGAACGCTGCTAAAGGTCAGCGTGGAAGACGCCATCATGGCAGATCAGATCTTTCAGACGTTGATGGGCGACGA
>JBDTIP010000071.1:0-4371 GCA_039936295.1 Gemmatimonadaceae bacterium | reverse complement strand
GAAGCGCGTGGATCGGTGACAATATCGATCTCGCCGCGGGCCGCGTGCTGCAGCACTTCGTCCTTGAGTGACTGGGCGATTCCAGATTCCTCGCAGTACGCGAAGAGCGTACCGACCTGAATCCCCGATGCGCCGAGAGCTAGCGCCTCCTGAAGCTTCTCGGGAGATCCGGCGCCACCCGCGATCCAGAAGGGAAGGCCGAGCTCCGCAATTCGCGCCAGGTCCACCACGTCACGGTCGCCGTACAGCGGCTCGCCGCGGGAGTTGAACTGCGGCTCGCCGCGCGGCGGGGCATTATGCCCACCCGCGGTGGGTCCTTCCACCACAAATCCATCGACTCGCCCATTCGCCTTGCGCGCAAGCGTCATCGCGAGTGAAGTGGCCGCGACGATGGCGATGAACTGCGGCCGTTTCATCGGCATCGATGAATCCACGCCATGCGCTTGAGGGTCGAACGTGAGATATTCGGCTTCGGTCGAAGGCAGTCCATCGACGTCAAACCGCAGCGACGCCGCGCGGTGCTCCGAGAGGGCGTCGAGCGCACCCGGTATTTCGCGCGGAATCCCCGCGCCCATCAACACGTAATCAACGCCGGCGAGCATCGCACCACACAGCGATGCCAGGTTTGGCAACTGCACTTTGGTAAGCAAGTTGACACCGACTACGCCGTCGTGCCCTTCCTTGGCCAGATACACCTCGGCAAAGTTCGCAAGCATCGTCACATGCTGACGCGCAACGCTCACGACCTGCTTGTACATCGGGAGCATCCTGTATGGTTGGCCGCGTGAGCGACCGTCAGCCAGGAAATAGCGATCCAGCACCTCATCCCCAACGTGCGGAATGGGGAACTGCGCGATTGCGCGACGCATGTGGCCGCCGGGATCGCCATCCTGCAGCCGTCGTACGAGGACAGTATCGAGTGCTGTGCCGGAGACAACGCCAAGATTGCCACTCATGGACACGGCGCGCGCAAGCACCCAATTGGAAACACCCACACCCATTCCACCCTGAATTATCTGCGGATGACCTTTCTCACCGGTTACAGTACTCATATCGATGGAACCTACGGCACATACAGCGAGCGATTCAGTCGGGATAAACTGGATAATTCATAGGGGAATCCCCGACTTCCACATTCTACGCGGCCCTGTCGGCACGTATAGCGAAAGTCTTCAGCAGCGCTACAGCAAAGAGCACGAGCAACGCTCCCTGAATCGCGACGGTCTCAACGGTGGGGAACAATCCCAGCCACGGAATATTGGGAATGTGTGACAGCGGCGTGATCGGAATCGCGTTGCCCTCCTGCAGTTCACGAATCCCGCGACCGGCAAACACAAACGCCATGTAGTAGAGCAGCAGACTCGTTATCGCGAAGAACGGACGCATCGGGATCTTGATTCCGAAGCGGTAGAACAGGATGAAGACAATACCGAGCGCAATGGATCCAGCGACAATGCCGAGTATAAGAGGCAGTGCCGATCCACTCGACTGGCTGAACAATGCCTGATAGAACAGTGCTGTCTCGGCGCCTTCGCGATAAACGGCGAGGAACGCGACAAGCATCAACGCGCCGCCGCCACCGCGCTCGAGCGCTGTCGACACCTTGCCAGTAATGAATCGTTGCCACTTTACTGCCTCGACCTTGGAGATCAGCCAGTAGCTTACCGAGAATAGCACCACAACTGCAATCAGCAGCGACACCGCCTCCACAATTTCGCTGCTCGCCGGAATTGCAGAGAATGTAGTCTTGATTATGATCGCCGTAATGAGACTTGCGATGACGCCAAGTATTGCTCCGAGCCAGATCGAGCGCAGTCGCTTGCGATTGCCCGTCTTGATGAGAACTGCGACAACCGCTCCCACTACGAGAATTGCTTCGAAGCCCTCTCGCAGTATGATGAGAAACGACTGCCAGAACGTTGCCGCTGCAGTCGCAGTTGTCTCGCTTGCTAGAGCGACCACTCGCGGCATCGCCCGCACGATTGCGTTGTATGCTGTGTCGGTCGAGGCAACATCACCACCGCGCACCGCGGCCTTGAACGTCGCGAATGAGCTCTCGAGCGAAGCAACCAGGCCCGGATCTTTCGCCCGGACGATCGTCTCGAGAGGCTCGAAGGCAAGGTATGCATCGAATGCAGCGTCACTGGCTGAGTTCGACTCATCGTGACCGCTGCGCGTACGATTGAGAAGTGCGATGATTCTTGCAGCGGTCGCGCCCGGAGACTCATGCGGCGTGCCGTTATTGGGGAGCACCATTTGCTGGCCCCGTAGTGTGTATACATAGTTGATGACGTTCCATCGTTGTTGCGCTGACAGCGACGCGCCGAATGCCTGCATCGCGGTGCCACGCACTCCGACGGATACGACGTCATAAGCCAGCGATGGCGTCAGCTGTGGGGTGGAAGGCGCACTTCCAATTGCCGGAGCCGCGGTCGAGAGCCCGTGAGCCTGGGGGCCGTCGCCCAGAGCCCTGGTACCGTGGCACGCGGCGCAATTCTGCGTGAAGAGCTGATGGCCCGCCATCGTGTCGAGCGGCGCGGATGGCAGTTCCACCATTCCTTCTTCTCCCAGAATGGCGATCAGGTGCTGGTGAAGCGGTGCAACCGCTGACGGAGGTCGGCGTAAGCCGACCGCTGCAATTATTGTAGAAAGGGCGGCGCGCGAATCCGCTCCACGCGTTCCCGTCAGCTTGGCGGCAACCCCGCGCGCATCCTGTAGAAAGCCGGTAGTCTCATCATATTCCTGCGCCGATATCACGACGCCGCGCGCGCCTACCGCCATTCCGTACTCCGAAACCGCTACGGAGACGATGTTGGCAAGTCGCCTAGCCCCGGAATCCTGTCCGCTTGCCGCCGGAGGCGTCGCGAGCGACCCGGCTAGGAGAGCGATGATTGCCCACTTTCGTAATGACTGCCACTTCCGGATCATATCCGATAAAAACTATCGGATTACCTTCTATGCGCCAAGCCGGACCGCATTGGGCCTCTTGCCGTCTATCGTCAACCAGATGTTGTAGACGAAACAGTAGGCGCCAAGAGCCGCAAGTACGCCGCCCGTGCCGAGTACGTAGCGGCCGGCAGAAATACCGTGGGGAGCGAGGCAGAAGCCGATCACCATCAGCAACAGCCCCACATTGGCCAGCCACCACTGAGCGTAGGCTGTCCGGCGGGAGTGCAGCGGATGTCCGGTGAACCGCGGAATCACATGATATGCGACTCCATAGATCATCATTGTGACGAACCCGAGCAGGTTCATGTGGACGTGCGCGGGGCGGTAGACGATCAACTGGGGATAAACCGCCATCGCGACCCCAAGTGTGACGCCAGCGGCGAGCCACGCAATGCTCGCTTTGAGAAACGCCTTTACGAACCACTCCATTCTGTCAGCTTCCGTGACGTTGCATCGTTCATGGTAAGATGTCCCGGCACGGCGCGCAGTCGGTTAGCTCCTGATCCTTTGTAGGGGAATTCCCTGCCTACCGTGATTCGCCCGTCTTCGGCTGTCCACCCGGATTCCATTCCGGCTTGAAGTCGCTGGTCGCGAGCCAACGAAGTGGGCTGATCAGGCTCTGGATCGCTGAAGTCATGAACGGGATGTTGAGGCGCGAAATATCATCATCCGGCTGGTGATACGTGGGCGGAGTTCCCCAGCCCGCAGCGGTATGTGCGACCACGCCCTGCAATGCGAGCGCATAGTTGTCCGAGCGCTGAAAGAAGTGCTCTTCGGGATACGGGTCCGGACCCAGCAGCGCACCGTGCGCCTTGAGCGCCGGCCCAAGGTTAGAGCGTTCCCATCCGGTGAACAACAGCACGCCCTTTGGCATCTTGGGATCCTGCGTGCCGATCATCTCGAATTCCACATTCGCTACAAGGCTGCTCAGCGGTACCGGCGGATGCTCGCCGAAGTATGTGGATCCCAGGTCACCTGCTTCCTCGCTCCCGTAACATACAAAGAGAATATTACGCCGCAGCCTCGGACCGGCGGCCAGTGCGTGCGCCAGTTCCATCACTGCGGTCGTACCAGCTGCGTCGTCGTTGGCGCCGTTGTAGATCGAGTCACCATCTACCGGCCGTCCGATCCCCAGGTGATCCAGGTGCGCCGATAGCAGAATCGTTCCGCTTGAAGGATCGGTGCCCTGCAGATATCCAATCGCGTTGTACGTTTTGCGCGGAGCAGCCTGTGGAACCACCTGCACTGCAAGCGCCGCGGGTGTTCCATCGCTCTCGCTCGCGAGCCGCGCCGCCGCAGCCGGTGTGAGCGTGATGAGTGTCGGTGCAGCGCCGTTGCCCGTCGCGTCCTTCAGGTGAATGGGCACTCGCGTCCGTCCGCCAAGTTGCACTGCCATCGCTTGGGTGGCCGCGCTCTCGGTGA
>JBDTIP010000070.1:0-7345 GCA_039936295.1 Gemmatimonadaceae bacterium | reverse complement strand
GACAACAGTCAATCGCTGGCTTCGCGTGATGCATCAGGAGGGCGAAGTGGAGTTTACCACGACCAACGAGAAAGACCCGGGCGCCAGATACAGGCTTGTGGAAACGTCGTCTGGTAGCTCTGACGAGTCCACTCACAGCCAGTGAAGTCTCATAATTGTTTTCCGAAACCGAGGAGAGTTGGGGTAACACCAGGGTAGCGCGACATGATGACGCACACGATTACTTGTGCATACTTACGCCTACGTATGCCCGTGACGCGGTTCGCTAGCCCGGGCCCAGCGCCATGGACTATGGGGTGCAGCTGGGGCGGCGGTTCCGGAGTTTGAAGCTGTGGATGGTGATGCGGTCGTTCGGGACGGACGGGCTTGCTTCACGTATTAGAGAGCATGTGAGGCTCGCGCAGGAGTTCGCAAAGTGGGTGGAGGCGGAGGCGGGTTGGGAGATCATGGCACCGCATCCGTTCTCGCTTGTGTGCTTTCGGTACGCGCCGGAGGGGTTGGACGAGGTGCAGACCAACACGCTGAATCAGAGGATCATGGACGACGTGAATGCGACTGGTGAAGTGTTTCTGTCGCATACGAAGTTGCGTGGGATGTTCGTGCTTCGACTCGCCATTGGGAACATACGGACGGAGGAGAAGCAGGTCGCGCATGCGTGGGATCGTCTACGCGAAGCGCGGGGCCTAATACGTCCCAGCGCCTAGCTAGATCTTCACTCGATCCTTCGCCACGACACTCTCGCGTCCTACTTCCTGCTACCAGGACGCTCCGCTGATCCGCGTGATACGCTTACCGAATACTTTCGCGAATTCACTTCCAATTTCTCCGACACTGCCCGGTCTAGATTGACGCCAACCCGCGCACAAAGCAAAAGGAGAAGGATGGCCACATCCCCAATTTCTAGCCTCAGATCTTCAAGCGTTGCACGATCAGCCATTACGGCATCCACATCGTCGTTTCGAACCCAACGCAGCACGGCGTTTAATTCCCCCACTTCGGATGCGAGCGCCATGCTGAGATTCTTCGCATCGTGGAACTGTTCCCAGTCGCGCTCATGGGCGAATTCGACCACAGCAGCTTGCAGTTCATCAAGCGTCTTGTTGCTACTCATCGCTTGAACACCACATCATTATGCCACTCGAGCGCCTTGCGATCTGGTCGCAACGCTTCCGAGCTGGGCAGGCGAATTGGACGCTGATCGAGATCGTAGTAGATTCGGCCGTTCTGCCAATCATCACGCAATCGCGGTGATACCGCAAAATCGCCGTTCGGCCTAATAGTTACGTAGCCGCGATCGAAGAGTTTGTGGATATCCGAACGGAGAAGTAGCCCATTCTCTGGCGTGTGATGGCCTCCTTGAGATACTGGAACAATGTGAGCGGCTTCCAGGACAGGATATGTCCGTTCGCCGGATACTGCGCAACGCTTCTCATATGCGTCGGCGACTACGAGCGAAAACCCACCTTGGCCTAGCCGTCGTTTTACAACGGATTCGCCAAAGTGCACTTCGCCAGGGATGAACTCGGACACGCGTGCCAATCCCGGAACACGCAGCGCAGCGTCCGTTGCCGCAGTCAGGGCTCGCCCAACAGCAGAAGAATCGTCGAAGCGTTGACCTTGTGGGCTGTTCACTTCGTACTCGGGGGGAATTGGTATCCAGCGATTTCGAGGGAACAAGAAGGGCGCCGTGAGCACGATGCATCCGATGATTGTGCTAGCAACCTGCTCGGGCGCATTGTCCAACTTCTTGTATCGCGCAATCAACCGCCGAAATGTCTCGTAGTCGGGCGTACCGTTCTTTCTTTCAAAGGCTTCCCAAACCTGTACGATCGGTGCGAATGAGAAGTGCGTGTATATCCCACCGCCTGCAATCGCGTTATCGGGTTGCCCAAGGCGGAAGAGAAACAGATCGCCAGGCTGAAGTTGTCGAAACGGTTGCTTGCCCCCAGGTCGCTAGAAATTGACCTCGTCGATACCGGTTTCGTTGCTCAGGAATCGATACCAATCTCGGTCCGTCGGGTAGATATAGACGTTCACGCGACCTCAATGGATCTGTGCACCTGCGAGTCGACCGAGTCGTAACGGTGATTGCTAACGCAAAACAACGCGTTTCCGCCGTTCGCCGCAATATGTGGCTCTGCATCGAGCCGACCGCCGTCTTGCCCTATCAAGACGTTTGGGTCACTGCCAACTCCGCCAAGCGGACTCGCACGCTTCAGCAACACCGTCTGGTTGGTGGTGCTCTGCCAGTTCGCCGGATCCTCATCGGTGCCGAAGGTTCGCTGCTCTTTACTTCTGGGCCTTTTCGGTCGAGAAGAGATCCGGATGCGCGATGTGGCATTCCTCATCTCTGCGGGAGCATCCCCACCCGCGGCGCAGCGAGCGGGCGTCGTGACCGCCATAGTGGTAATTCTAAAGCTGATTTGAGCTCCATGGTCTTTACGCCGGGCTATATAACCCATTGTTATTCAATCACTTAGTGCCCTGCAATGCTCTTTTCTATGCTCCGGGACCCGCGGATCGCAGCTTTAGGCTATAGAGCAACGATCGCGGCATCCCACCGAACTCTACGACTTGCTCACACTCGTTGACGGTCTTCGTATTGGTACGGCCCGAGACCGCGAGGTTTCACAGCGGTTGCTCGCCGAGCGCCTTGAGTCAGCTGCGGCATGATGCGTAGCTGAAATCCGCCGTTCCTCGCGCCACTCAACCGCCATCGACAACCATCACGCAGTCGCAAACTTACTTGCCACGGGTCGGAGAGCGCGAGCGGTAGGGTGCGGTTTCACCTCCCTCCAGAAGAGGATGATCTCCTAGCTTCAGCGCGTGTTTTCGTCGAGGCGAACCTGTCCCACCGGAATCGCCGGTCGGTCGGCCCGTGCCTGGATGATCACGACGCCGCCAGCGCCGCGATAGAACCGAACTCGCACGGTATCGCCGTGTTCCTGCTCACGCTCAAACCGGATGAAGTCAGCCGCAAGCAACTCGGGAAGGTGAAGGCGGAAGTACCCAACGAGCTGCTCCCGCGCTGTTGCGTCCGCCTTCCAACGGAGCTCGATCACCACGGGACTTTCCGCAGGCCGGAGCACGCCGTGGTAGTGCTGGTGATTATCATCGCGGAGGACCCACCGCCGTACTCGAACATCGACTGGTACGTCGGGTACCCTCTCCGCGAGCGCGGCGTCAATCGGAGCATCGTGTGAGGAGTGCGAGAAGGATGCACTTGTCAACGTCGCAGGTGGTTGAAGTGTGGATTCACGAGGCACGGCCTAGATCCCTTAGAGTTCCTCTGATCCATGCACGGATCCTGTCCCGCAACTCGGGCGACGCACGTTCGTTCATAGGTAGCTGATCTATCCGTACAAGCAGTTTGCGAGGCTTAACCAGATCCTCCGCAAGCAGGGTACGCACGAAATCGCGATCCTTGTCGCGGTATGCGACGAGTTTGCTTATCGCCAGATCGTGTGCTTCGACACACCACGCGGTAGCGCCGTTCGTATTTGCGTTACTTACCGCAATTGCGCGCTTCTCCCACCCCATTGGAAGTACGGCCGCGTCAATCGGAACGCCGTGCACGTAGTAGCCGAAAGCTTGGTGAAATAACGACAGCTCGCCCAGATTCGCGTCGATGACATCGATCATGTCCACGGCGTTTACTGGAGCAATATCGGCCTCCGCTGATTGGCGGAGTGCGTCGGGCGCATCCGGGTACTGCCCGAGTATAGCCTGCGATCCGAAGACATACACCGCTTGATCGTTCGCGACATCGCATGCCGCGCGAATCGCGCGCGAATCGCGTGCGAATCGCGTGCTCCAGTTCAGCCCGTGTCATGGGATCATGGGATCATGCATTGAGCTTGCGTCGTTGCATCTTAGAACGCGTGCTACGCATTTCTGAATGCATGTTCACATCTCTGCCGTCATTGATGATAGCGGCGCGGTCAGCGGGCGTTAGCAAGTCGAGGAATGGGAGCGTCTGTCGCAGTCGTGTGGCCCGCTCGCTCGGCTCGACCAGGAATCGCTGGAGCCGGCTCGCCGGCATCGCGAGGATTCGCGTCCACTCTTCTAGCTCTCTCTGTTCACCCGCGGATGCGACCTTGACACGCTCAGTGATGTAGCGACGAGCCTGCCGGACGAGACTGGGATCCTTCTTGAGTTTTGCAGCGATGGCCATCGAGAGACGACGCGCTTGCGCGTCGAGATCCGGATGCGACTTGGCCGTGTCTGAGGGAGAGACAGAAGGTGCGCGTATTGTGCTTGGCCGTAACCCAAGCGGAGGGACGCCGGCCAGCAGCAGAGTGTCCTGCAGCAGAGCCGCATCTGAACCAGAACGCGCGGTCAACTCACTCCTCGTTGTGCCACGGATTTCAATGCTTACGTCGAACCGCTTCTCAATTTCGCCGAACGTTTTGGAGAACACGTCTATCAGCTTGGGAAGGGCAGCTGCCTCTGCAACCACGTAACAGACGAGTGTCTCACCAGGTCTACCTGTTCTGAGGAACTCGGATCCCTCGATCCAGACTGATGCTGGGAGAGGTCGCAGTTCGCCAGCCGCGGTTCGCACCGCGGAAATGAGATCGTCCACACGCTGCGCCTCAGCCCGGAAGAGTTTCCTAAGCACCGTGCTCAACGGGTACGCGGAACGGAGCTGCACGAGACGATGAGCACCGGCACCAACAAATTCGATTATCCCGGCAAGTTCCAAGGTGTTGAGCGCGGGGTACACGCTCGTTCGGCCGAGACTGGTGCGGCGCGCCAGCTCGCCCGCTGTTATCGGGGTGTCTCCCAGGACGAGAGCCCGCAAAAGGCGCACGTTCGCCTCGGCACCAAGGACCTCATTTAGAGGGGTGCGAAGGGCGTTTTGCTGTTGTCGAGGTGTCCGCATGAGGTTGGTTCGCGATTTTGTTTTCTTTAAAGTACGGTTGTCTGATATTAAAGACAATAGCCTTATCTTTAATACACCTCTATTACTGCCTTACACGGCGTCGATCTCGCCAGCTTCCAACCATTTTATATCCGTCACACACACGAGTTTCTCGACACGGCTGTCGCGCGCGCTGCCACGCTGGGTTCCCACCGCTTCGATAGTCCTCGCATTCGCCTAATCACCTATTTCCGTAGCAAGGTGGGCTGCAGTTCGGTACGGTGATCCTACCAACGTTACGACGCCGTTGCGCGGCGTCGGTGGCCCACGTCCCGGTTGGGCGGCACTTGAAAGTGAGAAGACTTCTAGGCAGTACGCCCAGCCTCGTAGCTAGCGTGTACCGCGCCCGGCACTTGAGGGCCGTTGCTGCGGATTCTGAGCCGGCTCGGGGTAACATCAGGGTAACGCGACATGCTCGCGCACACGAAACTTGTGCCGTCTTACACCATCTTATGCCCGTGACGCGCTTCGCTAGCCCGGGCCGTCGAAGTAGCGCGTCTGTTCGAGACCTGCAATTAGCCGGCGTAGATTACGCGCGACACTCGGCCAATGACTTCCGCGTGCCACGGATTTCGATGCTCACAGTCGGCGGGGCGCACTGGTCGATCCCGCAGACACGCGACGGACAGAGTAGTGCAGCGTCCAAACGTACCCTGCGGTGACGCTGGTACTTTCCAATTACCGAAGGTTAGCCGCTTCAACCGCCAACCCGATGCGTTGTGGAGGCCGAGGATGATCTGCCGTTTAAACTGTCGCCGATTGTGCACCGCTATCGCTCTGACGCTGCCGACATTGGTCATTCCGTCACGGGCCGTCGCGCAGGTGCCCGCCAAAGCTATCGGCATAGGGTTCGGTGTTGACACTACGATAGCCGAGGTCCGTAACATCGTTGCACTCACCAGCGCTTATCTGGCCAGGCCGGATTCATCCGCTCGTGCTCGTGGATTATGGAGCATGGGAACCAAGCTTGATGCACGGTTCGGTGACATTGCATTGAACGCGTATCAAGGTTTCAATGCGACCATTGTCGCCGTCACTCCCGCATTCCCCGGCGACAGCGTCTATGCTGTGAAGATCTTGCACGCGACGAGCTCGACGAGTGGCAAGCCAGTGTCTGCCCTTGCGCTTCAACGGCTGTTTGCAGTCCGGGCGCCGGGATCACCGTTTGGATGGCAACTGGCGAATGCTCTTCCTCGAGTTACGCGTGGCTGGCGCAGGCGGGACGCAGGGCGGATCACATTCTGGTACGCTCCCGGTCAGAAAGAATCGCCCGCCAAGGCGACGGAAACTGCTCAGTTCGTCGATTCAGTCGCCAAGCTCTTTGCAGTTACGCCGCCCGCGCACATCGACGCATATGTTACCGCTTCAACTGACGAAGCATGGCGCGCCGTTGGCCTTGACTTCTTTCCTGACGGCTCGGGGCCCAATACCGGATTCGGCGGACGTTCGATCCCGCCAGCAGGGATCGTATTGATTGGGGATCCACGGGTCGGAGAGGACTACCTGCACGAATTCGTGCATGTGGTACTCTCGCCAACTCTGCACCCTGGAACGGCGCTGTTCAATGAGGGTGTTGCGGTATGGCTTGGCGGGCACGATGGGCATTCAGCACTGGCGATGTATCCGGTGTTGCAAAAATACCAGTCAGATCACCCGACAATCACGATAGCTCAACTCCTGAAGGGTGGCGCTCCCGGTGGCTCTGCTGCGAGTGATGCCATGTACACGACCGACGCAGTAATCGTTCAGGCGATCTTCCGTCGTTTCGGAATACCGGGGTTGCTCCGATTCGCAAAGGTGACCGGTGCGACTGATTCGGTACTTGCACGCCTGCCGGAGTTTGTAGGTCCCGTGGGAAACGGCGGTATTGATGGATGGTGGCGCTCCGAGACCGAGAGATTGGCAGCTTCCGATTACTCATCAACGATCACGCCACCCACATCGGACTGATGCCGCGCGAGTCGCCGTTCGACTCTGCACCTAGTCATCGGACCTTCAGACCATGCGGTATCCGCGCGACCGCACCGTCAGGATGTGCTCAGGCGAAGCCGGATCGCGCTCGAGCTTCCGCCGCAGCTCGGCCACGTGTGTGTCCACGGTGCGACTCACCACTATCGGATCGTATCCCCATACCTCGCGCAGAAGGTCGGCGCGGCTGACAACGCTGCCGCGCCGACCAACCAGAGCGATCAACAGGTCGTACTCCTTGGGCCGGAGTGGCACGAGCGCACCCGCACGCCGTACTTCGCACCTGGCGGGATCGATGTCGAACAGATCACAATGAAACGGCTCGGGCAGGTCACGCCTGCGACCAGGTGCGTTGGAACTCTTGCCGCTCCGACGCAGGAGTGCTGCAATGCGGGCGGCGACCTCGAGCAGTCTAAATGGTTTCGCTACATAGTCGTCAGCGCCGAGCCTGAA
>JBDTIP010000069.1:0-5442 GCA_039936295.1 Gemmatimonadaceae bacterium | reverse complement strand
CACTTCGAATGGAATCGGCGCGTCGAACGGGTGCGTCGTCATGCGCGAACGGATTGGGACATCCTGCTCCTGAACGTTGTCCGCAGTCTTTCTGATAGCTTCGAGCTGGGCGGCATGGCGCGCTGCGGATGACAAAATGGTCTGGACGAACGCATAAGTCGATGTAACGCGCTGCCTGAAGTTGTCGTGCGAGTACGCCTCGCTCAGGATGGAGACTCTTCCGCGCATTCCATAATAGTTGGTACCGTAGCGCGGGTACGATTCGTACGTGTACCAGCCATGCTTCACAGTATCCGTGAGATCACGATGCGAAAAGCCTTCGTCAAAATTGCCGTAATCGAAAACCTCGAAGCCTTTCGCGTGCATGCGCGCGCGAATCTCCGGCAGCATCGTATCCCGGGTGAGATCGCCGGCAAAACCAGGAGCGTACGACGCCGGATTTAATGACGGCGAGTAGGTCAACGCAAAGCCGTGAAAGCTGCCATCGGTTGTGTGGAGGTCGACGTAGACGTCCGGATCCCACTTGTTGAACATGGCCAGCGCGGCGCGCGTCTCCGGCGCTTCGGCTTTTACGTAGTCCCGATTCAGATCGAGCTTCTGCCCATTGGCCCGCGTGCCTACGAGTTCGGGCCCGTTCTGCTCTCCGCGGTTGATCGCCTCGTCGGCGAACTTCTCGTTTCCGTCGGCGTTGTAGATCGGCACGGCGATCAACACCAGCGAATCGAGCACGTTGGGGCCACGCTGGTACGTAAGGTCGCGCACGAGCGCCAGGAGCGCTTCCTTACCCTCGACCTCGCCGGCGTGAATGTTTGCGTTCACGTACACGATCGGCCGGCCGAGCGCGCGCGCCTCTGCGGGCGTCGTCACGACGGGACGCGATGCAATCATGTATGGTATGTCGCGACCTTCGCTGGTTTTTCCTATCACACCGAAGGCGATCGGCGCGTTGCGCGATCGCAATCCGTTGATGAAAGCAATCACGTCGCCGTACGTTGACGTTTGATTGTAGTTGCTCTGCTCAGCCCGTGTCTCTGGCATTGGATAGATTGGCTTCGACGGATCGATGCGAGCCGCACACGCAACCGCCGCGGCAACGAGCGCGGCAGCCGTCGCACCGTAAAGCATCCGCCTGAAGCTCTGTGTCATGACTTTGAAAGTGCTCCGGTTAGTCTTGCGGATAGAAGCGCGCATTGGAGCGCGCCATTTGCAGTAGAATCGCTGCGGCCTCAAACCGTCCGGGGAAGCGCACGTTCAGATCGTCCAGTTGTTGCAACAGCACATCGACGCCGAGGCTGTCGATGTACCGGAATGGGCCGCCCCGGAATGGCGGGAAACCTATTCCGAACACGGCACCAACGTCGCCATCGCGTGGTGAGCGAATGATATGCTCCTCGAGACAGCGCGCCGCCTCATTGAGCATTGCGTACACAGTCCGCCGCTGAATATCCTCAGCCGACATCTCCGTGCGCCCGCGCCCGGGCGCAAAGATTTCGTACACGGACGAATCCACCCCACCTTTCCTGCCGGCAGCGTCGTACAGATAGAATCCTCTTTTCGACTTGCGCCCAAAGCGGCCCGCGTCGAGCACCGCGCGCAGCGCCTCGGGCTGCGCGAAGCGCGGTCCGAAAGCTTCAAACATTATCTGACCCACCTTGCCGCCGATATCGAGTCCCACTTCGTCGACAAGCGTCACCGGGCCCACCGGAAATCCGAAAGCAACGAGAGCGGCATCAATCACCTCGATGGCCACTCCCTCGTCGAGCAATCTCCCGGCCTCGGCGATATACGGAGTGAGTATCCGGTTCACGTAGAACCCGGGCGAGTCGTTCACTACGATCACCGTCTTCCCGAGCCTCTTGCCATAGGCCACTGCAGTTGCGGTCACCGAATCCGTAGTGCGCTCGGTGACGATCACTTCCAGCAGCGGCATCCTGTTCACGGGAGAGAAAAAGTGCATCCCCAGCACGCGCTCCGGTCTGCGCGACACTTCAGCAATGCTGCGTATTGGAATGGTGCTGGTGTTGCTGGCGAAAATCGCGCGCGCCGGAATCACTGCCTCCACTTCGCGTAATACGGCATGCTTCACATCGAGATCCTCGAACACCGCCTCGATCACCAAATCCACGTTCGCGAAACCGCTGTAGTCCACGGTGCCGCTCACCAGCGACATGTCGTCGGAGAACTCGATCGGTGTTATCTGACGCCTTGTGAGTCGCGCTTTCAGAACGGTGCTTATCGCGGCCAGCCCTTTGCCGATGTGCGTCCAGTCCGCGTCTTTCATTCGCACCACGGTTCCCTGCTCTACGGCGACGCCCGCAATCCCGGCGCCCATGAAGCCGGAGCCGAGGATGCCAAGCTTGTCGATCCGGAGCGGCGTGGCACTGTGCTCCTCCGCAAGTCCGCTGTCCTTCTTGAGCGCAGTCGTCGCAAAAAACAGGAAGATCAGCTGCTTGGACACATCGGTCGTGGACAACTCGCCAAAAAGTCTGGACTCCTCGCGCAGACCCGCCGGAATCCCGCGACTCAGTCCAGCTTCCACCGCGTCGATCGCCGCAAGCGGTGCGGGAAAGTTGCCATGCGTCTTGCGCGCGGTCTCCTCGCGCGCCTTCCTGAACACGATGCCACGCCCAACTGGATTGGAATCCAGAAGCATTCCCATCGCACCGCCCGCGTGCGCCTTCCGCTTGAGACGTCCTTCGGCAAGCGAGCGAGCGCGATCAATTGCTATGCGGCGCAATATCGCGGGATGAACCATCTCGTCAACGAGGCCAATTTGCAGCGCCTTTTTTGCGCGCACGTTCTTGCTCGTGAGAATCATGTCGAGCGCGGCGCGCACACCGATCAACCGCGGAAGCCGTTGCGTTCCGCCCGCCCCCGGGATCAGTCCAAGCTGCACTTCGGGAAACGCGAGCACTGTCTTCGGATCGTTCGTCGCGATTCGCCAGCGACACGCGAGCGCCGATTCGACGCCGGCACCGAGACATGCGCCGTGAATCGCAGCCACGAAGGGAACGCGCGACTTCTCAAATTGCTCGACCAGCGCCTGCCCGTCGCGACTCAACCTCTCGGCGTCTGCGTCGTCCTTGAGGCGCGTGAATTCCTCGATATCGGCGCCAGCGATGAACGAGTCAGGCTTGCCGCTGATCAACACCGCACCCTTTACGGATTCGTCGCGGTCGATGCGATCGAACAGATCCATCATCGCGTCACGCACCGGACGAGTGATCTTATTTACCGGCTCACCGACAAGATCCATTGTCAGAACCGCGATTCCGTCCTCCACCACCATACTGACAGGCGCGCGCCCCGCAGGGCTCGTCAGCGCTGTCTCGTACTGAAGATCGGTCACGGGTCGCGCTCCAGTACCATCGCGAAGCCAAGCCCGCCGGCGGCGCAAACAGTCATCAGGCCGTAACGCGCGTCGCGCCGCGTCATCTCGTTGAGCAGCGTGGTGGTGATCCGCGCGCCGGTTGCGCCAAAAGGGTGGCCCAGTGCAATCGATCCACCCATGACGTTGAGCCGCGCGCGATCCACCTCTCCGACCGGCCTGTCCAATCCCGCGCGATGTGCCCACTCGATGGACTCGAACCCCTTGAGATTGCACAGGACCTGCGCGGCGAACGCTTCGTGCATCTCCACCAGATCCATGTCCGCGAGCGTCAGGCCCGCACGCTCTAGCGCCACTGGCGCCGCAAGGACCGGAGCCATGAGCAGCTGCTCGCCCGGATCCAGCGCGGCGTAAGCGTACGATTTGATGTAACCCATCGGCGCGTAACCGAGCGACCGGGCCTTGTCCTCGCTCATCAACAGGACGCAAGCGCCCCCATCGGTGAGCGGCGACGAGTTGCCGGCCGTAACGGTTCCGTAGCGCCGGTCGAATACCGGCTTGAGCGCGGCGAGCTTCTCATACGACGTATCTTCGCGAACGCCATTGTCGATCGCGACAACGGTTTCATAGCGAGGCGGAACTACAACGGGCACGATCTCCGCCGTGAGCCTGCCATCCGCGGTCCCGGCCGCGGCAAGCCGGTGCGACCTCAGAGCGAAATGATCCTGATCCTCGCGCGAGATGTCGTTGATCTTGGCCATCTTTTCCGCGCTCTCGCCCATGGTCTCGCCGGTAGTACGCTCAGCGATCGCCGGAGTGATCGGAACCAGATCCTTCGGGCGGATGCGCGAAAGCGCTGCGAGACGACCGCCAAGCGACTTGGCGCGGGATGCCGCCAGCAGTGCATCAGCAAACCCGCGAGAATGCAGGACGGGAACGCTGGACAGCGATTCCGCGCCGCCCGCAATGATCACGTCGTTGTGACCCAACGCGATCTGATCAGCGGCATCGGTTATAGCCTGGTTGGCAGATGCGCACGCGCGACTCACGCTGTACGCCTGAACGCCCTTCGGAAGCATCGGCATGAGCGATATCTCGCGTGCGATGTTGGGTGCCAGCACATTGGGCACCACCGTACCGAAGATGAGCGCCTCGACCTCCTTCCCGCTCAGGTTTGAGCGCTGGAGCAGCTCGCCGACGCAGAGTTTGCCGAGCTCGATTGCCGACAGCGCCTTGAACGACGTGCCCGCGCGGGTGAATGGCGTCCTGACGCCTGCCACTACCGCGACGCGGCGCCCGTTTCCAAAGGTCGGCATTGCTTGAACTTAGGTAGGCGCGGAGCGTTGTGCTACCGACTGGACTGCCCCGAGCGAGGTGCAAGTCACAACCGCTTGCCCTGACACAGGTTTCACGCGAATTCAGCTTGGTGCCGAGCTGCCATTACTGCCGCAAAAAAACCGCCTTGCGGCGGTCGTAGCTCAATTCATAACTGAATCGCCGGGTGGCGGATCATCGAAGGCGAAGAGCCTCCGAGCGCCCTTCCACCAGCTGCTCCTGGTATTTGCGAGAGATTCGACTTTCACGCGTGCGCCAGGCGTCGGCGCGTGGACGTACTTTCCGTCCCCGATGTAGATCGCGATGTGGGTGATCCTCTTGCCGCGTCCGAAGGTGAGAAGGTCGCCGGGCTTGAGAGCCGCTATGTCGCGCTGAATCTTGGTCCCTACGAGCGCCTGCTCGCGCGACGTTCGGGGAAGGTCGGCCCCGAATTGCTCCATGACGTACTTTACGAGCCCACTGCAGTCAAAGCCTTTCGTCGGCGAATCAGCACCACGCCTGTACTTGATCCCAAGTTGGGCGCGTGACAGCGCCACGATTGAATCGCGCAACTCGTGCATGGAAGTACTGAGGCGTGTGAACGGCTTTGGCGGGGCAACGGCCTGCGGCCGGTTAAGGGTGACATCCTGGGCGCTCAGCGGTGCCACAAACACTGCTCCAGCAAGGCTGGCAGCAACAATCATATTTGTGATTCGGCCGATGCCGCGCGGTGTCTTCATGCCCGATCAAGGTAAGGATCGGCACAAACCCCGGCAATCGCGAAAAGAAACCGACAACCG
>JBDTIP010000068.1:0-6128 GCA_039936295.1 Gemmatimonadaceae bacterium | reverse complement strand
TCGCTAGAAAACAGGCTCAGATTTCCGTTGGAGGTGTTTACAGCGATGCGCGACGCATGGCCTGCCGAGCGGCCGATGTCAGTACGCATCTCCGCGACCGACTGGGTAGACGGTGGCGTCGACGCGGCCGACTCGGTCGAGATTGCGCGTGCATTCACGCGCGCTGGCGCCGATATCATCCACGTCTCCACTGGCGAAACATCAACTGACGCGCAACCTGTCTACGGACGCATGTACCAGACACCTTACAGCGACCGGATCCGCAACGAAGCAGGAGTTCAAACCATTGCGGTGGGCAACATCCTGAACGCCGATCAGGTGAACGCCATCATTGCGGCTGGACGTGCCGACCTGTGCGCGATCGGCCGCCCGCATCTCTACGAGCCCAACTGGACGCTACGCGCGGCCGCGGAGCTAGGCTATTCCGCGCAAAGCTGGCCCAGGTCGTACTTTCCGGGACGACGACAGCTTGAGCGCGAGCTCGAAAAACAACGGAGCATGGTATGACCAAACCCAATGTCGGGCCGCGCGGGAGCTCTCTCAAAGGCAGGCATGCGATCGTGACCGGTGGGGGCCGCGGACTCGGTCGTACAATTGCCGCCGAACTCGCCGCTGCCGGCGCCGACGTAACGGTGATGGGTCGCGATGCCACCGACCTGCAGAGCTGTACCACTGAACTATCCCACCGCTTCGGTGCGAGAGCGCACGCCGTGAGCTGCGACGTCACACGGGAGGATTCTGTGGCGGCCGCTTTCGCAGCTGCCGCCAAAGCGATGGGTTCACCGCACATCCTTGTCAACAACGCGGGACAGGCCCTGAGCGCGCCGTTCGCCGACATTTCCTCCGACGTGTGGCGCCACACACTGGACGTGAATCTCACAGGTGCATTTCTGTGCACGCAAAAGGTTCTTCCGTCCATGATGGATGCGACGCACGGGCGCATCGTGAACATCGCGTCGACCGCTGCGTTGCGCGGATACTCTCATTTGGCAGCCTACTGCGCATCCAAGCATGGCATGCTCGGCATGACTCGCGCGCTCGCACTTGAAGTCGCGAAACTTGGCATCACCGTCAACGCCGTCTGTCCCGGATACACCGAGGGCGGCATGTCGAATCAGGCAATCGCGGCGATAATGGCGTTGCGCAACGTCGCTGCAGACGAAGCCATGACAATACTTACACGCAACAACCCCCTCAGACGCCTGACGACTCAGGAGGAAGTTGCAGCGACTGTCGTGTGGCTGTGCACTCCCGAATCATCCGCGATCACAGGCCAGGCGATCGCTGTCGCCGGCGGGGAGGTAATGTGACGGCCACAGCCACAATGGTCTCCCAGCAAGCGACACCAGAACGCGCCGCGACGGCCCGCTCGGCGGTTCGCACCTGGCTGCGCCTTCTCGCGTGCAGCAACATCATTGAAGGCCAACTACGGGGTGCTCTGCGCGAGAAGTTCGGAACGACCCTTCCGCGCTTCGACGTGCTCGCACAGCTGGATAGCGCAGCCGTCGAATCGCCCCGCGGCCTCACCATGAGCGAGCTGTCGCGGCGCCTGATGGTGACTAACGGCAACCTCACCGGATTGATCGACCGCCTGGATCGCGAGGGACTCGTGTCGCGTGTCGTCGCAGCGCCCGACCGTCGCGCTCAGATGGTCTCTCTCACACCGGCCGGCAAGGATGCGCTCGATTCGATGACGCCAGATCACGCGACGTGGGTAACCGACATGTTCGCGACGTTGAGTGACGCCGAGCGCAATCAGTTGTACGCGCTGCTGGGCAAGCTCAAAGTTTCGGCGCTGACCGCAGCAGGTCGAGAGCGATGACTGCGCCCCTTCAAGGCTGCGAATTGACACCGAAGCATTTCGGCTGGATTGTCGAAGATCGGGTCGCGACGATCACGCTCAACCGGCCCGATCGCAAGAACCCGCTCACCTTCGAGACATACCGCGAGTTGATATCTGCATTTCGCACCATGCAGAACATGAATGACGTGAAGGCTGTCGTCATCACCGGCGCGGGCGGAAACTTTTCGTCCGGCGGCGACGTACACGAGATAATCGGGCCGCTCGTAGAGCTGCGCGACGACGGCGATCTCGACGGGCTGCTCAGCTTCACGCGCATGACTGGATCGCTGGTTTCTGCAATGCGCGACTGCCCGCAGCCTATTGTCGCTGCAGTCGATGGCGTGTGCGCTGGCGCGGGGGCGATCCTGGCCATGGCGAGCGATCTTCGTTTCGGTACGCCGGAGAGTCGAGTCGGATTTCTCTTTGTTCGTGTTGGCCTGAGCGGAGCGGACATGGGAGCATGCGCAATCCTCCCACGTATCATTGGATACGGCCGAGCGACGGAACTACTCTACACTGGCCGCTTCATGACGGCCGTCGAGGCCGAGAACTGGGGCTTCTATAACAGGATTGTCGCTGCCGATGCATTGCTCGCCGCGGCTAGTGCGATGGCGCACGATCTCGCGTATGGCCCTACGTTCGCCCACGCGCTCACCAAGCGCTGCCTGCATCACGAATGGGCGATGCCGATCGACGACGCACTCGCTCTGGAGGCTGAGGCTCAAGCGCTTTGTATGCAGACGGAAGACTTTGCTCGTGCGTACCGAGCTTTCCTCACCAGGGCAACTCCGGTCTTCGAGGGAGATTGATGGGAGATACTTCGTTTCTTCGGTGGCCGTTCTTCGACGACAATCATCGAGAGCTGGCAGCGGACCTGCGCGTTTGGGCTGAGCGCGAGATCGAACCTCGCTCTACACGAGAGTCGCGCGGGCCTGAGCTGGACCGGGAGTGCATCTCGCTTGTCCGTCTCCTCGGCGAGGCCGGCTGGCTGCGCCGCGCTGTCACCGCGCCCTTTGGCGGCGTTGGCAACACTCTCGATGTACGAAGCCTGTGCTTGGTCAGAGAGACTCTCGCATCCTATTCGGGCCTTTGCGATTTCGTTTTCGCCCTGCAGGGCCTAGGTGCGGGACCGATCACACTTTTCGGCTCTGACGAGCTCAAGCGGCGTTACCTGCCGCGTGTGGCGTCGGGTGAGGCCATTCCGGCTTTCGCGATTTCCGAGACCGATGCCGGTTCCGACGTTGCGGCGCTGCGCACAATGGCGCGTCGCGACGGCGATTCGTACGTAATCGATGGCGAGAAGACATGGATCTCCAACGCCGGCATCGCCGAGTTTTACGTGGTGTTCTGCAGACTCGCGGATACCGAAGAGCGGAAGTTCATCGCGCTGGTAGTGGATGCAGCCAATCCTGGAGTGAGCGTAACGGCGCGAATGGAGATCGTCGCACCACATCCAATCGGTACCGTTACTTTCACCAACTGCCGCGTTTCTGCGACTTCTGTCGTGGGCGCACCCGACAAGGGAATGAGAGTGGCACTCGGTACCCTGGACGTATTTCGGTCCACGGTCGGAGCAGCCGCGCTCGGTTTCGCCCGCCGCGCCCTCGATGAGTCGCTGCAACACGTGACTGGGCGCAAGGTGTTCGGCACGCGACTGGGTGACATGCAACTGACGCAGTCCAGGCTCGCCCAGATGGCAACTGACGTCGACGCGAGCGCGTTGTTGGTATACCGGGCAGCGTGGGAGCGCGACACCGGAGCGGAGCGGATCACGCGCGAGGCCGCGATGGCCAAGTGGTTCGCGACTGAAGCCGCACAACGAGCCGCAGACAGCGCGGTGCAACTGCTTGGCGGTCGCGGCGTGATCGCCGGAGCTACGGTGGAGCGACTGTACCGCGAAGTGCGCGCGCTCCGGATATACGAGGGCACGAGCGAGATTCAGCAGCTCATCATCGCGGGCCAGTTGCTGGCGCAGGTGGAGCAGCGCAGACCACTCGTATCGAACACGACGTCTCCAGCGGAGGGCAACCGATGATGGAGCAAAGTGCGCATACCGATACCTTCTGCGCGGATAACCTGCCGCCACGCGATCTGTGGCCCGTGATGAACTGCGACTCGCTTCCCGATCTGGCGTATCTGTCACGCCTGAACTGTGCAGCTGAGCTGCTCGACTGGGCTGTGGAGTCGGGGATCGGCGATAGCCCGGTGTTTCATTACGAGGAGTTTACGTGGAGTTATTCCGACCTGATGGCAACCGCGAACAGAATCGCGCACGTATTGGTAGACGACCTTGGCGTCGAACCTGGTAACCGGGTCCTTTTGCGTGCGGCCAACACGCCGATGCTCGCGGCGTGCTGGTTTGCCGTATTGAAGGCTGGCGCGGTTGTGGTGGCGACGATGCCGCTGCTACGCCCCCGCGAGATCTGTTACACCGCTGAGAAGGCCCGGATATCACTCGCACTCACGGACAGCCGCGTCGCCGAGGATTGCGAGCGAGGGATGCTCACGGATTTGGATGGCCATCCGCGCCCGGGCGCGCGCGTCGTGCACTTCAACTCCGGCGCACCAGACGGCCTCGAGGCGATGATGCGCGGCAAGCCAGCAACATTCCGCAATTGCAATACGAGCGCAGACGACATCGCGCTCGTCGCGTTCACTTCCGGCACGACCGGCCGCGCGAAGGGCACAATGCACACCCATCGTGATGTGTTGGCGATTACCGATTGCTTCGCGCGACACATACTGAAACCAGACTCATCGGACGTCTTCTGCGGCTCGCCACCGCTCGCGTTCACGTACGCGCTAGGCGCCCTTCTGCTCTTCCCGATGCGATTCGGCGCATCGACACTGATGCTCGAACACGCTTCGCCTGCGCAATTGGTACGCGCCATCCACGAGCACCGCCCGACAGTCTGCTTCACAGCCCCGACCGCGTATCGCGCGATGCTCGGGATGCTGGAGGAATTTGACGTATCCAGCCTGCGCAAGTGCGTGTCTGCAGGCGAGACACTGCCAGCCGCAACGCTGGAGGCGTGGCACGCGGCGACTGGTGTGAAGATCATTGACGGCATCGGCGCTACCGAGATGCTACACATCTTCATCAGCGCCGCCGGTGACGATATCCGGCCCGGCGCCACTGGGCGCCCGATTCCCGGCTACGAAGCTCGTGTCGTCGGTGAAGACGGCGAGGAACTCCCTCCTGGCGAGGTTGGGCTGCTCCAGGTGCGTGGGCCAACGGGATGTCGTTACCTGGATGATGCCGAACGTCAGAAGCAGTACGTGCGTGACGGATGGAATCTCACCGGTGACGCGTACATGATGGATGATGACGGCTACTTCTGGTATCAAGCGCGCAGCGATGACATGATCGTGTCGTCAGGCTACAACATTGCCGCCCCGGAGGTCGAAAACGCGTTGCTCAGCCACGCGGCAGTTCGGGAATGCGCAGTGATCGGCGTACCCGACGCCGAGCGCGGCCATATCGTCAAGGCGTTCGTGGTGCTTTGTCCTGAAGCACGCGACGATCGACCCGCTATAAAGACGCTTCAGGATCACGTGAAGGCTGAAATTGCTCCATACAAGTACCCACGTTCAATCGAATTTGTAGACGAGCTCCCGCGCACCGATACCGGTAAGCTGCAGCGCTTCAGGCTGCGGGAATCGCATCGGGAGCCGCAGCGGGAGTCGCACACGTGACTGGGCCGAAGGTGATTCAACCGCATGGGTGGCTTCCGCCCCGGGGCTATTCCGACGGGATGATTACATCGGGTCGTGTCATCACCATCGCCGGCCAGATCGGGTGGGACCCGACTACGGGCAAGGTGGTCGATGCAAGCTTCACCGCGCAGACGGCGCAGGCTCTTCGTAACATCGTCGCGGTACTCGCGGAAGCTGGCGCTGGTCCCGGGCATCTGGTGCGCCTGACCTGGTTCGTCACCGATCGCGGCGCATATCTGGACGCCCGCCGAGCCATCGGCGACGCCTACAGAGACATCATCGGCCGGCACTATCCGCCCATGTCTGTTGTGGTTGTTAAGGCGCTGATCGAGCCAGAAGCGATGGTCGAGATCGAAGCGACAGCTATCATTCCCGATTGACAAACGCGGGGGGACCTCGGGCATGCTCACTCGTATAGCCCCCAATAGAATGCGGTTTTGGGTCATTAAGTCGCGTAACCAACGTCGCGCATGATCGTCGTTGCAGTAGCGCACGAAGCGCTTTTTATTGGACCAACCGTCGCATTGGACTAAGATGACATCGCAGCACCCCGCGGCGCCACACGCGA
>JBDTIP010000067.1:0-7650 GCA_039936295.1 Gemmatimonadaceae bacterium | reverse complement strand
GGGGGCCCGGACGCAAAGCCCAGACCGCGAGGCCGAAAATGGCAAGGTGAACGGCGGCGGACACACCAAACGGGCCCCCGAGCCTCCCCTCGTGTGCCCAGCTGCTCAATGCGGCGCGTCCTCCGGCTCGGCGACAAGTCCGACGTCGGTTGATCCACTCGCGCGCATCACGGCAAGAACCCTGACCACCATTCCGTAGGGTACACCCTGATCGGCCCGAAGATACACGCCAGCCTTGCCGTGCTGGCTGGCGAGCGCCTTGAAACTCGCACGGAATTCCTCGTACGTAAGTTGGTCCTTGTCGACAAAGATCTGACCGGTGCGATTGACGGTGACGACCAGGCCGCTCTTTGCCTCCAACGGCCGGGCTTCCGCCTTGGGCAACGCAACGTCGACACCACCTTGCATGATCGGCGCGGTGATCATGAAGATCACCATGAGAAGCATCATGACGTCGATGAGACTCACGACATTGATCTCGGCGTTGAGCACTAGGCGCTGGCGCCGGCGTCCCCTGCCGGCCATCTAGATCCGCCCTTCGCGCACGAGCAGCGCGATGAGCTCGGTGCCGAAACCCTCGAGCTCACTGTCGATCCGGTTGAGTCGGTTGGCGAAAAGATTGTAGCCGAAAACGGCCGGAATCGCGACCGCCAACGCCGCGGCCGTGGCAATCAGGGCTTCAGCAACACCCGGCGCGACCGCGCCGATATTGCCGGAACCCTGCGATGCGATCCCGATGAATGCCTCGATGACACCAAGCACCGTACCAAAGAGCCCGATGAGCGGGCTTACCGATCCGATTGTCCCGAGTGAAGGGATGTAGCGCGACAGCGCATCGCGCGCGGCGTTCGTCTCCGCGTCAAGAACGAGACGCAGTGCCTCTACTTGCGAGCCACTGAATTTGGCGGCTCGCCCCGTGGTAGCGGCAAGCGCGGGCGTCACTTCGCGCAGGAAATCGCTCGCCCTGTGCAGAATGCGGGCATGCGGCAGCTCGCTCGACTGGCGTGCAGCGTCGACCGCAGCCTGGAACGAAGACGAGCGCTCGAAGTTGTGAGTGAACGTTTCTGAATTGCGCGTGATCGAGCGGAATTGCCGCCACTTCGCGAACATTATCGCCCATGAAATGAGCGACAACGCAATGAGAATTCCGAGGACGATCTTGGTGCCAGCGGTCGCGCTGATCACCATTTCTAAGGGCGTCGTCGGCACCACGCTCACCTGAGCCCACGCTAATATCTGAATCACTACAGCTCCGTCGGCAAAACGCCAAATTTAAGCCGGCGGCGCGCCTGCGGCATTGCCTTTATGGCATTTTGGCAGTAAGCCGGCTTGCCATACCCGCGTAGATGTCGGGCTGGGTTTGATGAACGATTAGAGCGGTCGACGTGGTTGCAGACACTCGCACGACGGTTACCGTCGCGGTCGCCGTAATCGGGACATGGGCGCCGTTGGAGTAATCAACCGAGTTGAGCAGCGTAAACTGATCGCCCATCCGTACACCATTAGCCTGCCCGGCTGCGAGTATGACGTAGGCCTGCACTGAGGGGAGTCGCGGCGACCCCTGAATCCAGAGCAGCTTGGCAGTGAGGTTGTAATCGCCAACGATGGCGCGAGCGGTCGTAGTTTCGAACGCTCGTCCGAGCGGCGCGAGCGACTGGCCAGTAGTGACGGGCGCAAACTGGCTGACCAGCGTAGCGATTGCGCGATTCCGGCTCCCGAGGGAGTCGATGCGAACGACGCCGGTCGGCTGCACGACGGTGCCTACATCGACAATCGAGTGCTCCGTATTGGCGACGACGAGACTATCGCCAACATTAACCTGCATTCCTTCAGGGATCGTTATATAGACGCGATCGAAAAGCTTGAATCCAGCGTCGGAGGTGAGCCCCAGTGCGGGCTCCTGAACGGCGCCGACGATGCTTCCGAGCGTACGACGTGCGCGGCCATCGACAACATACGGCGCGGCCATGTACTCACCGGGCCGCACGGTGAATGCCGGCGGGAGCCGCGTCGCATCGGCGAGCTCCGAATGCGCCATCACCGCGTGATCGGCGAACACAGTAGGCGCCTGCGACCGGGTTTGTATCTGCTGGACGACGACGCCGGGAGACTTTTCCCGCGCCAGGACTTCTGGTTTCACAGCGGCGGCTTCGATGGTAAGAACCTGGCCCGGATATATCCAGTGCGGATTCTTGATGATGTCCGTATTGGCGTGAAAGACCTGCGGCCATTTGTGCGGATCTTTCAAATAGTAGTTGGCGAGGTCCCACAGGGTGTCGCCGGCCTTGACGGTGTGCTTGACGGTGGCGGGGGCGGTTCCGGCAGTCCGCACGGGCACGTCCTGCGCCCCAAGCGCTGGTGCGGCGAGGGCCAGGAGCGACGCGGCGATCACGGCCGCTCGCATTGCTGTCGCGAGTCTCTTTGGCATCGTTTTAGGACGAGCGGGGAACTGCCTGGGCAACTTTGAGATCCAACAAGGTAGGACCGGCGACCAAAGCGGCACGAGGCCAATGTCAGCGCGACCTATCATTTAAAAGCAGGCGGCCGCCACAACGCACGTGCAAGCGCACAGCACAAAGGGGAACAATCACCTTTCCCTGCTAGAGAACCCAGGAAGGTCCCAAGGCCCAAAAGAACGTTCCGACGACCAGCGCGCCAAAAACAAAAGTAGACGAGACGACGATGGTCAACTGGAGCGCCCGCCATGCACCGGAGCGCAGTGCCGCTGCGGAACGGACGAGAATCCCCCACCCAGCAAAGCACCAGGCGACGTAGCAGACCGCGAGCAGCATCCACGAAGCTCGGCCCGCGGCAGTAGCGCCAAGTGCGACTATTCCACTGGCCACCGCAATTCCCGAAAGCTCACTGTAGCGCAGCCGCCTGGCCAACGACGCCAGTAGTGCATAGGCATTCTCGCGCGGCTCAGCCAATGGTGCGACCTGTAGCATCGGCCCCTCCAGGGTCACAGTGGACTGAAATCTACGATGCAACCTTCCTGCCGGCGTCGCGCTAGCGTCCGATCCAGTAATTCACCTTTATCTGAAATACGTTTGTCGGCCGGTCGCTCAACAGCAATGTCCTGTCCCGGGTAAAATCGAAGTTGCCCGAGCTCGCCGTACCGGAACGATCCTGCGTCCACACGAAATACACCGTAGAGCCCGGCCGGTATTCCCAGCGCAACACCGCGTTCCCGATCAGCGAGCGATACGCGAAGTTGGGATCCCCAAATGTGAACGGTCGCGCGGGGCCGGCTCCGTCCGGATCGACGGTATACGTCGCACCGGAGGTAGCCGTCGCCGCGATGCGCGTAACGGTGCCAGCGTCCTGGCCATAGATGACTTTCTTTATGGCCCGCGGCGCCGCGAATTCCCGGAACGACGCATAGTCGCCGGATGAGAAATACGGTTGTGCGTACAGCTGCAGCGTCAGATTCGGCGTGAACGTCCAGTTCACTCGCGTATCGAGCGACCATGTGGTCGAACGCAGGTATGCGAAGATGTAGCGGTTGCCGTAGAACGCCGTCGCGGTCGGATCGGCGACCGTAGTGACGTACTGCGCGTCGTTCTCGCTGGATGCCAAGGTTGGGGTGAAGCTGATGAACACACTGGACGTCGGTTTGAGAGCGACACCGGGGGAGAATGTCAACATGTGCGTGTGCGCGCCGATGCCCGGGCCGCCCTCGACAGACACGTTCCACACGGCGCGGCCGCGTGCGTCTGTCGAAATCTGTAACATGCCGGCCTTGTATCCGGAACGCACCTCCACGGGACCGCCGCGCGTCAGCCTGTCATCGAAAACTTCCGGATGATAGATGAAGAACGCGCGCAGGTTCCAGTAATTCAGGAACTCAACGGTACCGAAGAGTTGCTGCTGGTTATCCGTCTTGTCGCCGTCATAGTTGAACTGCACCTGGCCGCCGGCCAGCAGTCCGGCATTACGATACCAGCTGCCCGGAGTGGTCCAACTGCGGCCGAAGTTGGCGTCCATCCACTTGTAATCGGCACGGTCGAGATACGACAGATCATTCACCTCGAAGCCCGGACTTCTCCAGTTCTGCGCAGTCTCCCACACCCAGTTGCCGTTATCCTTCGCCAGGCGCGAGTAGAAGCCGTAGCCCTGCATCGCGGTAGCGAGCGTGTCGTACGACGTGCCGAACAATCCATCGCTGCGGACCTTGCGATCGGGCCGTTGGAAGTAGTGCGCACTTGATTGTTCTGTGAGCTTGATCGCCGATGGCGATCCATCGACATTGGAAAGCGCGAGCGAGCCCATCCAGACATAATCGCGATGACCCCATCGATTATCGAAGTCGAAACCGAGCGCTTGCGCGTGACTGCGCAGGTGATCTGCGATTACAGTGTCGCCCATCTGGCGGTCTGCCGATGTGAACATTCCACCCATCTTCGCCGCACCGTCACGGAACTCTTTCTTGGCGCGTGCCACGAAATAGTTCGTGAGCGGTTCGACTTCCTGAGTTTGGACCTTCCCACCAGGTGTGGTTATGTACTGCGCGGTCTCGCTGTTCGTGAGAGCCTCGAGCATTCCAACGGTGATCCCGCCGGCGGTGCGGCCGGTAATTTTGGCCGCACCGAGAATCGTCGTCTTGGCAGGATTGTCGTCGTACGCGGCAATTCCATCAACGTAACCGTTGAGCTGCGGTGGCCGCCCGATTCGGCGCGAATAAAACAGGCCGAGATTCGAAGTGTTGCTGCAGAACATGCAGTCCATCCCGCCAAAATCGAAGGCGCTGTTACCAGCCACAAAGAACGGGCGCTGCTCATTGTAGTATGTCTCGTATGCGCTCAGGTTAATCGTCGCAGGGTCGACTTCGACCTGTCCGAAATCCGGATTCACTGTTGCGTCGAGCGTGAGGTTGGACGTCAATAGATACTTGAGATCCATTCCCGCCGAAAGGTTGGCGTAGGTGTTGGAATGAAACGGGTCGTTCGGCGAAGCGTATTTGGATTGGGCGCCGGTAAGAACGTACGGTAGCAACTCGAACTGCCGCGGGCGCGGACCCAGCTTCATTCCCGCAAGATGTCCGAAGTACGCGGGACCACCCGCCTCGCTCGCACGCCAGAATGCCCACATGTCCTGTTCGTTGAGGCGATCGGTGTAGCGCCAGATCTCCATGCCCCATGTTTGCGCACTGTCGCGCGAGAAGCGCAACTGCGAGAATGGAATCCGGATCTCCGCTGTCCACCCGAGCGAGTCCACCGTCGTGGCCGCTTCCCAGATCGGATCCCAGGAGGGATCACCGTCGAACTGATCGCCCTTCACTCCGGCGGGGTTTACTTCGAACCAGGCCTCGTCGATGTGATTGTGATACGGATCGAGATCTATGACGAGCTTGTCGCTTGTAAGTGAATTGAATGTCCCGTTGTTTCCGTTGCCAGGAAGCAACTGGTCGCGTCGCGCCAGCGGCGCGCGGATGCCCTTCGCGCCGAGCGAGTCGTACATGCGCGCCCCGATGTAGATGGCCTCGTCGTCGTAAAGTATTCTTATCTCGGTACGCTGCGTTGCAGGCTGACCTTCCTGCGGTTGGCGCTGGGTAAAGCGGGTTATTGGCGTGGCCGCATTCCATGCGGCTTCGTCGAGCTTCCCGTCTATTGTGATCGGACCATCCCGGCGCGCCGTCTGTGCAACTGGAGGGGTCCGCGGGTGAATCGACGACGCGGTATTTTCCTGAGCGCGCAGCAGAATCGGACTCGCGGCGAGCAACGCGAAGACAGCATACCGATATACGTGCATGTGGTGTGTCGAAGTATTGGCATTGTGCGACCGTCGAACATTTAGATGCAGCAGGGTTGCAAAAGGTTGCTCGCAGCGTTCGGAAATCATTCCGACGGCCAGGGGCGCGGGCGCGGCCATGGCCATGGCCACGGATTGAACGCCCTGCCGCCGGCAAGCGACCTGACTGCTGCTTCCTGGGTTTCCGGGTCCTTGGAGTCGAGCAGGCTGCTCATCAGCTGCGCCGAGTCACCTCCCGACTTCACGTATGCCCTGATAAGCGCTCGGCGAACGTCGGTGTTCGTCTCGCGATTCAACGCGTCGCGAACCGACTGCGCCGCGGAGGCGTCACCAATCTGGCCCAGCGCCCATGCGGCGCGAAGCCGAGTGTCTGTGTCGTCGTCGTTCAGAAGGTGCGTTAATGCAGCAACGGCGCGCGCATCTCCGTGATCGATGTGTCCGAGAGCCCACGCGGCTGTGCCGCGAACCTTAGTACTGAGATCGGATCCGGCGGCCAACGCTAGCGCATCAGTAACCGATTCGTTGCCGCTCTTTCCGAGTGCCCACGCCGCGGTTTCGCGAACGTCTGGATCCGCATCACTGCGCAGCGCAGTCGCGAGCGCGTTGGTGACACGCGCCGCCTCCGAGTCATCAGCGTTGCCAAGCGCCCAAGCGGACATTTCACGCACGCGCGCGTCGGCGTCGCCGGTCACCGCAGCGGCGAGTGCCCCAGTCGCCGCTTGCGCGTCCATCCGGCCAAGCGCCCAGGCGGCGTTCGCACGGACACCGGGAGTTGCGTCACGAAGCGCACCGATTAACTGATCGACCGCCATCTCAGCGCGGACGAGCCCAAGCCCAAGCGCGGCGACTGTTCGGAGCGACGCATCGCTGGATGCGAGTCGCATGACCAGTTGCGGCGCGACAACAGTGTCGCTTTGGTCGCCGATGAGCCGAATCGACAGCCCGCGGACACACGCATCGTCGGAGCCAAGCCCCGACAGAAGCCGGGCGATATCGGCGCTCGTAAGATCGGTCACACGCCTGGAACTCTCACGGTCAGAGGTGACGCCGAGCGGAGTAACTGGCGCGTCGACGCTGCCCCAGTTGTTGCCGCGAAGACTCTGCGACGCGAGCGAGCAGATGGATGGCGACGCGCCATGGGCTGCGGCGAGAAGCGCAGCAACGTCTATCGGCGGCGGTTGTTTGGAGGATGAGTGCCGGGCCGTCCTTGCGTCGTGCGCCGCCGTACTCGTGACGAGTCCGGCGGCGACAATCGTTCCAAGTATGCGTAACATGACCGCTCCTCCCGTGTGGCCCATTGTATCTAGTGGGCTGGGCGGTGACAAATCAGCACTTATGGCAATACGAAAGCGTTTGATTGCAGCTGATCGTTGAATGCACCACCAGGGGGCGTGGCGGACGTATCCAACTGTTGTGCCGCACCGGGCCTCCAGATCCAAGGGGCTCAATGTTGAACGTACTGCTGAAAGATCAACTGTGTTGAATTTTCACCATACTGCGACCGATGTCAAGTCCCGAACAGACTTGCGCATAGACTGACGCTCGGCACATTCGAACGAGTGGGCAGATGGGTGAGTTAAAACCTGAGGAGAGTCATGGGCGTGTCGTCGAAGGCGGTTCGGAGCGGGATGGAGATTCGTAAAGGCGCGCAGTGTGGTGCGGCCGTGCTGCTAGCCTTTCTTCTTGCGGGCGCGAGTCTAGCGGCACAATCACAGGCGCGCTCCGAGGGTGCCGGATCAGCATTTACCCTCAAGCAGATCCTGAGCTACCCGTTCGTGCCAGAATTGGCAGCATCACCCACGTCGTCTCGGATCGCCTGGGTGATCGACAGAATGGGTGTGAGAAATGTCTGGTCAGCGGACGCGCCTGACTTCAAGGCACGACCCATAACCACGTATG
>JBDTIP010000066.1:0-5453 GCA_039936295.1 Gemmatimonadaceae bacterium | reverse complement strand
GCTTCGCCGGTCGACCCGCACGGAACGATATAGTCGATTCCTTGCTCCACCTGCCACGCAACGAAACGGCGTAGCGCGGCCTCGTCGACTAGGCCAGCGGATGTGAACGGCGTCGCGATCGCGGTGCCTGCGCCGGCGAGCATTGGTATGGTGTTCTTCATCGTGTCCCCTCTTGCGCCAACATGTCGTCCAGCGTGAATACGCCCTGACGTCCCACCAGCCACCGAGCAGCCACCAAGGCGCCCTCGGCAAAAACGCTTCGATCGCGCGCTTCGTGCGAGATCACGATCTGTTCGAAGGCGCCGTCGAGCACAAGTTGATGAGTGCCGGGCACCGCACCCACGCGAATGCTCGTGATCGGCAGCTCGCATCCGGACGCGACCGCATAACGCAACTGCAGCATGCGCGCCGTTCCCGATGGGGCGTCGCGCTTGCCGGCGTGATGCGTCTCGATGATCGCGCCATCGAAGCCTCGCAAGCTCGCCGCCAGGTCGCCGGCGCGCTCAACAAGCTTCGCGACCGCGTGGACTCCCAGAGAGAAATTGGCGTCCCATAGCAGCGCGCCTCGCGCAGCAGCGACTGCGGCGGCGATTTGCGGTAGCTCATCGTACCAACCGGTTGTTCCCACCACAACCGGGCAGCCGGCCGTTATGCACGCACGAATGTTGGCTGCAGCAGCGGATGGCTCCGTGAACTCGATGGCAACGTCGGCGCCATTGAGCGATGCCGTATCCAGCACCGATCCAGCGCCTATGATCGCCACGACCTCCAATCCGGAGCGGCCCGCAAGATCGCCAATTGCGTTGCCCATTTTGCCTGGCCCGATTATGGCGAGCCGAAAGTCACTCATTATGCGTGCTCGGGAGTAAAAAACTCGCCGTGGAGCGCGCGCACGACGTCGTGCATCGCGTGTCCATCTACCACCACCGTCAGGTTGATGCCACTTGCACTGAGAGACAGCATGTGCACGTGCACGTTACCGAGCGCCTGAAGCGCGCGCCCCATGCAGCTCGCATGATCGCCAATGCCGGCGCCGACGATGGCAACGACCGCACGCTCCCGTTCCACCGATACATCGCCCAATATGCGAAGATCCACCAACAATTCGTCCAGCTGGGCGGCGTCGTCGAGGGTCACCGATACCGATACTTCGGACGTTGCCACCACGTCCACCGACGTACGGTGCCTCTCGCAAATCTCAAACACGCTGCGCAGAAAGCCCTGCGCGAGCAACATGCGTGGCGCGTTCACCTTGACGATCGTCACGTCACCCTTGGCAGCGATTGCGGTCACGGACCGACGCGGCGCGTCGAACGTTATTCGCGTTCCGGATTTGTCGGGATTACGCGTGTTGTAGATGAATACTGGAATTCCACGGCGCACCGCTGGTGCGATCGTGTTCGGATGTAGCACCTTCGCGCCAAACGACGCCAGTTCGGACGCCTCATCGAATCGGATCTGCGGTATGAGCCGCGCACCGGACACCACTCGAGGGTCAGCAGTGAGCATGCCATCCACGTCGGTCCAGATTTCGATGTCGTCCGCGCCAAGCGCGGCGCCGAGGAGTGACGCGGAGTAGTCGGAACCACCGCGTCCAAGCGTGGTCGTTATCCCAGCAGCAGTTGCTCCGATGTAGCCGCCCAGTACCGGAATCGCTCCGGATCGCACTACTGGCGCGATAAGGTCACGCGCTCGCTCGGCGATCGCGTCCAGTTGTGGTTCGGCTTCGGTAAAGTGCTCACTCGTCACAATCACGCTGCGCGCATCGATGTGCTGTGCCGGCAGTCCGCGCGCGCGGAACGCTTCGGTCACCAGCAGCGATGAAATCTGTTCGCCAAAACACGAAACGGCGTCCAGGCTGCGCGGAGTGATGTGGCCCAGTGTGTTAAGCGCCTCGGCAAGGTTGGCGACCTCGTCGCACATTGCCGCGATCTCACCGGTCGTGTCGGCGCACGAAGGAACGTCGCGCAGCAGCGTGTCGCACATCGCAAGGTGGCGCTCGCGAATATGTTCCACAGCGCGGAGCGCACCGATTAATTGGCCACGCGAGGCCTGCTCCGCGAGCGACAGCAGTTCCGTAGTCGTACCACTGGCAGCAGAGACCACGACCACCGGCGCTCGCGCGGCGCGGCTCGCTACGACGTCCGCCGCACGGTTGATTGCATCGGCATCTCCAACAGACGTCCCACCAAACTTGACGACTATCACGAAGGTCGGATGTAGCCCTGTGTGACCAACAACTCCGCGTTCATTATCGCGCCACCGGCGGCGCCTCGAATCGTGTTGCTTCCCATTGCGACCAATCTGACATCGAGGAGCTCGTCGCGGCGAATGCGACCCACTGTGACGGTCATGCCGTTGCCGAGGCCTACATCGCGCCGCGGTTGCGGGCGACTGGGGTCCGACGTAAGCACCACTGGATGCTCAGGACGCGACGGGAGCTCGCGCGCTTCAACGCGACCTTCCCACGCGGCGATCGCCGCGCTCACTTCGTCCGGCGTTGCCGTACGGTCGAACCCGACGGACATGCAGACCGTGTGGCCATGTTCAACAGGAACGCGGTTGGCGTGCGCGGTTGCACGGATCGGCGCCGCTACGATCGCGTGGCCGTCGGTGCTTCCCAGCAGCTTGGCGATCTCGGACTCGATCTTTGGCTCCTCATCCGCGATATACGGAATGACGTTGCCCATGATGTCGAGCGACGCTACGCCCGGGTAACCGGCGCCTGAAACCGCCTGCATGGTCGCGATGAACAGTTTCGCAATTCCAAAAGCCTCGTGCATCGGCGCCAGCGCGAGCGCAGCGACCGTCGAAGCACAATTGGCGTTCGTAATGATTGCACCGCTCCACCCGCAGCGGCTGCGTTGCGCCGCGATGACGCCAATATGGTGCGCGTTGACTTCCGGTATCAGCAGCGGCACGTCCGCGTCCATTCGATGGTTCTTCGCGTTACTACAAACGAAGCGACCGTCGCTTGCGAAGTCGGTTTCGATGGTACCAGCCACATTCGAGTCGAGCGCCGAAAACACGATCGGCGAGACGACGGCCTGCGGCGTACATTCGAGTACTCGGAGTGCCGCAACATCCGCCGGCATCTCGTCCTCGAGCCAGTGCGTTGCCTCACGGTAGGACTTACCGGCCGACCGCGCGGACGCCGCAACTTCGGCGACGCGGAACCAGGGGTGATCGCGCAGAAGCCGGATGAAGGTCTGCCCGACCGCACCGGTTGCGCCGAGCACAGCGACCGGAATCTTGTCTGCGCCGCGCAGGTGCAGAGCCGTCATTCGCCGAGTAGCTCCCTTACGAGTGATATGTAGGTCGGAACGCTTGCACGCAATTCGTCCAGGTCGACGTACTCGTCCGGAGTGTGGGCGACGTGGATGGACCCTGGACCGAACAGAAGTGGCGTGCCCCACCTGGGCAGCAGCGGAATGTCGGACGTATACGACACCGGCGCCACTTCGTATCCGTCGAGCACGTGAAAGCGCTGCGCCGGAATCGTCGAGCCGAACTCGACGTCCGCGCCACCAGCCTGCGCCCAGTCCAAGACAATCCGCTTTATCGGCTCGACGTCGCTGACGAGCCGCAGCATTACTTCGGATTCTGCACTTCCCGGAACTATGTTCGCCTCGGTCCCACCGGCGATTGTCCCGATGTTGACGGTCGTGGCACCGAGCACCGGATCGGACGGAAAGCTGACGTCATGGATTGTGGGGAGAAGCCGGAGTAGCGGCTCGATTGCCGATTGGCCCAGCTCCGGATATGCCGAGTGCGCTTCGCGCCCGTGCGTGCGGAGAATGAAGCGCAGCGAACCCTTGCAGCCGCTTGCGAGCTTGCTTTCAGTTGGCTCGCCGTTGATCAGGAACCGACTGGTCGCTGCCAGATTGTTAGCCGCACGCGCACCGTCGGAACCCTTTTCCTCGCCTACGACAAAGAGAACGTCGACGCGATCCTCTCCCTCATTCGCCAGTTGTTCCGCGGCGGCCATCATTGCCGCGGCGATTCCCTTGGCGTCGCACGCGCCGCGGCCGTAGAGGCGATTGCCACTCATGCGGGGCGCGTGGAACGGGGGTACCGTGTCCAGATGCGTCGACAGGGTGACGCCGCCGCCACGGCGGGAGGCCCATACGTTGCCGCGCCCTGGGGTGACTTCCTGAATTGAGACGTTCCATCCACGATTCACGAGCCAACGGGCGACAAAATCGATCGCCGCTCCCTCATCACGGGTGAACGATTGAATGGATAGTAGTTCCGCTGCGAGCGCCACGACGTCCGTCATGCGCGCAAGTTAGCGGCACACGTTAATCCGTGGGAGCAGCGAAGTTGCGTGCAGGCGGACGGTGAGCCCCTCCCGCCGCACGCATCGTGCTATCCGGGGGCGAGGTCCGCCGATCCGGTAGCTGCTGTCTCTATCTCGGGACTACGGGCTCGCTCAATGAACATCTGCTGCGCCAGACGGTTGGCGTCGCGGCTGTACGACGAGTGGTCCCGCTCGCCCGTGGTGCCGATTTCAGCGAGCCCTCTCAGGCCGAGCGCCCGTCCTGCCTCGCGAAAGATCTTGAATGCATCTTCGGCTTGGAGCGACATGAGGAGATCCGACTGGAGGCGTGAGAATTCACTTTCCTGGGCCGTGTCCGCCAAGTTTCGCGCCGCGGCGGCGCGTGGCCCTGCGCTGCGCCTGAGCGTTCCCGCACTTGGAGCGCCCAGTTCGCTCTGATAGTCCTCCAGCATCCGCTGGTGGTCGCGCATGGTGGCGATATATCGCGTGCAGAGGTCGCGAAACCGCGCGTCCTCGGCCTGCGCCTCGTGATCTTCGATGGATTTGACAAAGCCGTAGTGCTGCACTATGGCGTCATGAATCTGCGATTTGAGAAAGTCATTTCCGCGGTCCATCTAGTCCTTGCCCTCTGATAGGTTCGTCGAGAGGAGCTCTCGCATGGCTCGCGCCAGCGTCTCCCCGTGAAGCCATACACTACAAACTTTAGTGAGTTTCCCACACCTTATCTTGCCTCGAAACACGGATAACGTTAACTTGCATAATACCGAACAATTCCCGAATTACTGTACCGTAAGTGTCGTGTTACCAACGACTTGACCGCAGCAGATGAAGCGATTCAGCAGCCAGAAAAAGCCCGGTAAAAAAGCAACTTTCAAAGGTCCCAGGCAGTCGCGGCAGGCCGTCCCACCGGAGTCGTCGACTTACAAGTTCGAGCCGCTGAACCCATGGCTTATGTGCGGGCCCGACACCACCGTAACGGAGCTGTGGAAGGTACGCGAGCGCCGGGATAAGGAGACGCGGTATCACCTCGTCTACTTCGACCGGTATGGCTGGTATTGCGAGCACGGTGCGGCATGCGAGGCGGTGGCGGAGGTACGAAGGATTGTTCGGACAGTTCGGACAATGAGCGCTGATTCGCCTAGACGCAGAAGCACCGGCGACGCCGGAAAGAGGA
>JBDTIP010000065.1:0-18692 GCA_039936295.1 Gemmatimonadaceae bacterium | reverse complement strand
CTCCGCGACATGGGCTTCGGAATGCAGACGGCTGTGGCGCTTCCCGCCGAGTCACCGGGGCTGCTGCGGGATCCAACGCGCTGGACGCCGCAGTCTGCCGCGTCCGTTATGATGGGCTACGAAATCGCAGTGACACCGTTGCAGATGGTAACCGCGTACAGTGCCATCGCCAATGGCGGCGAACTGCTCGCACCTCACATCGTCAAGGAAATTCGCGCGCCAGACGGCACCGTGCGGTATGCAGCCAAGAGAGATGTCGTGCGAACGGTCATGACTCCTGAAGTCGCATCCCAGATCCGGACGATGCTGCGCGACGTCGTGGCCGGTGGTACTTCCACCAGGGCAGATCTCGCCACCCTCGACGTGGCTGGAAAGAGCGGCACAGCGCTCCGTAACTCGCACGGCCGCTATATCGCTGGCTCGTATACAGCTTCATTCGTCGGATTGTTTCCCGATGACAAGCCGCAGTTCGTGATTCTGGTAAAGCTCGACAATCCGCAAATGGGATTCTACGGTGGCATTGTCGCAGGCAACGTTACGAATGTCGTTCTGCGCGCCGCGCTTGCGGCTCGTGATGCGGCGCTCAACCGTGGCGAGCTCGCGTCGTCCGTACATGCGCCGCGACCCGATACTTCCGCTGCCGGAATCGCTACGCAGCGCGCGCGCCTCGTTAACGACCGGCGCAATGATAGCGTCGCGGTGGCCGACTCGCTCCGTATTGCCGCGCATCCGGTTCCGCCCGATTCCGATCCGCGGACCGGTGAATACTACGTCGTTACCCTACCGTCAAAGCCACACGCAGTGCCGCCGGTCGTTTCTCCGCGTCCAGTACCAGATGTAACTGGACTGCCCCTCCGGTCCGCAGTGCGTATTCTTCACGCCGCTGGCTTCCGTGTCGAACTCGCTCCCGGCGGCCCGATCGGAACAGTTCCGGTCAGCGGGACGTTGCTCGAACCTGGAAGGGTTGTGAAACTGGGAATCCAACCATGAGCGGCGCGACCAAGGATCCGATGGTCGCTGCGAAGCGAGTCGAAATCGCACGGGCGGCTGCGGCGCGATTCGGCTATCCTGCGCTTGCGCTCCGCACGATTGGTGTCACGGGAACGAACGGAAAGACGACTACGGTCAATATCCTTCGCGCGCTGCTCGACCTTCCCGTCGCGCCTGCCGCATCCATAGGAACCCTCGGGGTGCTCGTTGGGGCGAACGGCACCGTCATGCCTGGCGGTCTCGGTCTCACGACGCCCGGGCCGGACGAGCTGCAGCGCGTGTTGCGAGAGCTCGTTGACGCGGGGGTTCGATCCGTCGCGATGGAAGTTTCGTCTCACGCACTCGATCAAAGCCGCGTGCATGGAATCGCGTTTGACGCCGGCGTCTTCACCAACATCACCAGGGATCATCTCGATTATCACGGATCCATGGAGGATTACTTCGCCGCAAAGGCGAAGCTGGTGAGCTATCTCAAGAGCACTGGTGTGGCCGTCGTCAACGCGGATCAGCCGGAGTGGCGGGAGCTGCCGGCGGCTCCGCGCGTGAGCACATACGGAATTGATTCCGGCGACGTTCGCGCTGAGGATATCGCTTTCGACGCGACGGGCAGTAGCTGGACTCTCAGCGTGGGGGGCGAGCATACGCCTGTGCGCCTTCCGCTTGTGGGCGACTTCAACGTCATCAACGCACTTGCCGCTTCCGCTGCCGCGCTTACCTTCGGTGTTCCTCTCCACGCGCTCGCACGGTCGCTTGCGCAGGTGCCACAGGTACCGGGGCGCCTCGAGCTCATAGCCAACTCCCCCCCGATTATTCGCGATTACGCGCACACTCCCGACGCACTCGTGCGCTCGCTCGCGGCACTGCGGCCGTTCGTCTCCGGCCAATTGATTCTCGTCTTTGGAGCTGGCGGCGATCGCGATCCCGGCAAGCGGCCCATAATGGGAGCAGCTGCGGAAGCCGGTGCCGACCGAGTCATCGTCACCAGTGACAATCCCCGAACGGAAGATCCCGAAGCAATCATCGACGAGATCGAGCGCGGGATGTCGCTCAAACACGATCGGCTCAGTGATCGGCGCCAAGCCATCGCGCGCGCCATCGCGATCGCGCAACCCGGCGACACGATCTTGCTCGCGGGCAAGGGCCACGAGACGTATCAGGTCGTCGGCACGGAAAAGAATCCGTTCGACGAACGGCAGATCGTCGCTGAGATCCTCGGGCGCACAACTTGACCGGCGCATTCTGGACGCTCGATCATCTTGCCAGCGCGCTGTCCGAGCGCGTTGATGGCCGCGCGCCGCGCGGCGCTCGCGCACTCGCGTCAATTTGCACGGACACTCGCGCAATCCGCGCCGGCGACGTCTTTGTGGCTCTGGTGGGCGAGCGGTTTGATGCACACGATTTCCTCGCTGAGGCAGTTTCAGCCGGCGCGCGGGCTCTGGTCGTCAGCCGCCCAGTGCCGCTCGGAGGTGCATCGGTCCCCGTCTATCTCGTTGACGATACACTCGTCGCTCTCGGCGATCTCGCCCGATTTCGCCGACTTGCATGGGGCGGAATCGTTATCGCAATCGCCGGCAGCAACGGAAAGACGAGCACCAAGGAATTACTGCGCGCGGCGCTCGAGTCGCGACTTGCCGTGCACGCCACGCACGCCAACTTGAACAATCGAGTGGGCGTGCCGCAGACGCTGCTCGCGCTTCCCTCCGACGCGGATGTTGCGGTGATCGAGCTGGGGACCAACATTCCCGGTGAAATCGCGTTGCTCCGCGACATCGCGCGTCCCGACATCGCCGTCGTCACGTCGATCGCGGAGGAGCACCTCGAAGGCTTTGGCGATCTTGCCGGAGTCCTGCGCGAAGAGGCATCCGTCTTTCACGGAGTGCCTGTGGGCATAGTTCCGGCAAATGAGCCCCTGCTCATTACCGTGGCGTCGGCCGGCCGCCTGGTTAGCGCCGGACTCGACGACGGCGACCTTCACGCCACATCCTGGCAGCTGGAGAGCGATGGGACGGGAACGGTCGTGGTTGATGGAGCTACTATCCACTCTCCCATGCGCGGCGTGCACAATCTCCGCAATCTCATGCTTGCACTGGCCGCAGCGCGCGAGGTTGGGGTCGGCGCCGACGATGCGGCGCGCGGCGTGGCCCGCCTGACGCCGCCGCCGATGCGCGCGCACTGGCAGCACGTTGGTAACGCGCTTGTCATCAACGATGCGTACAACTCCAATCCCGGATCGGCCCTCGCAGCCATCGAGATGCTCGCTGATGCACCGGGAGCGCAGAAAGTCGCCGTTCTTGGCAGTATGCTTGAGCTTGGCGTGAATTCCGCGCGATGTCACGATGACGTAGCGCGAGCCGCACTTGCGTCGCCTGCCGCTGTCATTGCAGGTTACGGCGAATTTGCGCTTGCGCTCCAACGGCTCGCGCCGGGTGACTCTCGTGTCGTGATTGCGGCGGATCTCGATGACCTCTGGGTCGCCCTCAAGCCGTTGCTCCAACACGACGCTACAATACTGTTGAAGGCCTCGCGCGGGGCTCGTCTCGAGCGGCTCATTCCACACGTAACCAGCTGGGCGACTTCCGTTTGCTGAACTATCTTCTCGTCCCGCTCACGCCGTACCTCGGCTTTTTGCGACTGTTCGGTTACATCAGCTTTCGAGCAGCCGGCGCTGCGGTAACTGCACTGTTGCTGTCATTTCTTATAGGCCCCGCGATTATCGGCGCCCTCAAGCGTAACCGCATTGCACAGGTCGTGCGAGCTGGGACCCCGACAAGTCATGCGGGCAAGGGAAACACGCCGACGATGGGTGGCCTGATCATTCTCATCGCAACGATAATTCCGACGATCCTGTGGGCTCGGCTCAACAATCGCTACATCTGGGTCTGCGTCATAGTGATGTTGTGGATGGGGGCCATCGGCTTTCTCGACGACTTTCTCAAACTGCGCCAGAAGGCGCGCGGTGAGGCCAACAACGGGCTCATCGAGAGATACAAACTCGCCGGCCAGATCGCACTCGGGCTCGCGCTCGGTCTGTACGTCTGGCACTTCCCCATATCGAATCTTCCAGGCGCTTCCACGACGCTCCCGTTCTACAAGTACGTACTCATCATTCCGCTGTCGCCGGCTCTTGCGTGGCTGTACGTCCTCTTCGTTACGTTCGTGATGACCGGAACCAGCAATGCCGTAAACATGACTGACGGCCTAGATGGGCTTGCCGCTGGGCTTGTGGCGATCGCGGCAATAACATTCGCGGGCTTTGCTTACGTGATCGGACGCGTCGATCTCAGTCGTTCGCTCGGCTTGTTCTTCATGAGCGGCTCTGGCGAGCTCACCGTGTTCTGTGCGTCGATCCTTGGCGCTTGCATTGGTTTTCTGTGGTTCAATACGCATCCGGCGGAAATCTTCATGGGCGACACTGGATCGCTCGCGCTCGGCGGCGCGCTCGGGGCCATTGCCGTGTTGCTGAAATCCGAGTTTCTCCTGCTCATCATCGGTGGCCTCTTTGTGGCCGAAATGGTGTCGGTGATTCTGCAGCGATATGTGTTCAAATACCGCAAGGTGCGATATGGAATTGACTATGCACGCTCGCATCGCGTTTTTTTGCGAGCGCCGTTGCACCACCACTTCGAAATGAAGGGATGGACGGAATCACAAGTCGTCGTGCGATTCTGGATCATCGGGATCCTGTGCGCGTTTCTCGCGTTCAGCACGCTCAAGCTTCGGTGACACGACAACCGGCATTGTCGATGCCCGCGCCGTCGGCCGGCGAGATCGCCGTCATCGGGCTGGGCCGCAGTGGCGTGGCTGCTACGCGCTTGTTGCTGTCGCGTGGGTACGCGGTGTACGTATGCGACGATGGTACGTCGTCGCAACTGGATGCCACAGCATCGCAGCCCGCGCTTGCCGCGGCCTCGGTGCAGACCGGTGGCCACGACGCCGAGCGTATAGCGCGCGCAGCTCTGGTCGTTGCAAGTCCGGGCGTGCCGCCTGATGCCGCAGCAATGATCTCGGCACGCGAGGCAGCGCGCACCGTAGTGAGCGAAATCGAGGTAGCATTGCGCCTCGCACCAGCGCTCCAATACGTCGCAGTCACGGGCACCAATGGCAAGACGACCACGACCGCGCTCATCGGTCACATCTTTCGCACGCTCGGGTTGAATGCTCCTGACGCGGGAAACATCGGGACGCCGCTGTCGGAAATCAGCTGCACTCCAGTGCCGCCTGACTGGGTGTCTCTCGAGCTTTCCTCGTTTCAGCTTCACGATACACCGAGTGTAGCGCCGACCGTTGGAGTACTGACGAACCTGAGCCCGGATCACCTTGATCGCTATTCCAGTGTCGACGCGTACTATGGCGACAAGGCGATGCTGTTTCGCAATGCGACGACCGACTCTCGCTGGGTCGTCAACGCCGATGACGCCGCGTCAGTGACCATCGTGCGTGATGTCGCAGGTGAGAAGTTGCGGTTCAGCCTGCACGGCGAAGCCGCCGGCTATTACGACCGCGCTCGCGGCAACCTGATTGTATTCGGAGCGCCACTCGTGGCGAGGTCCAGGCTGCACCTGCTCGGTGACCACAATGTCGCCAATGCGCTTGCGGCATCGCTCGCTGTGATGTCGGCAGACGAACAGTTCCGGCTAGTGGATGCCCGTAACGAGATCGCGCGCGCGCTGGAGAGCTTCGAGGCCATGCCCAACCGACTGGAAGTTGTGGGCGAATGGGACGGCGTGGAATGGATCAACGATTCGAAGGCAACAAATGTCGCATCCACGCTCGTTGCGGTGGATGGAATGACGCGACCCACGGTGCTTCTCCTCGGCGGTCGTCACAAAGGTGAACCGTACACTGCGCTAACTGCGGCAATTCGTCAGCACGTCAAACACGTAGTAGCATTTGGCGAGGCGGCACCCTTCGTGGAGCGGGATCTCTCAGGCTCAACCGCGCTCTCCCGGATCGCCGGTTCGTTCGAGGAGGTCGTAGCCGCGGCACGGAGCCTGGCCGCGCCGGGCGACGCCGTGTTGCTTTCGCCGGCGTGCTCCAGTTACGACATGTTCAATAATTATGTCGAACGCGGTGCCAGGTTCCGCGACCTCGCGAAGGGATCGCATGGCTGAGGTTGTCGCCAACGTACGATACAGATGGCGGATGGGGGTCGAGGCGCGCGTACTTACCGCTTTGACCCTTGCGTTCCTCGCGTTTGGTCTGGTCACCGTGTATAGCGCCAGCAGCATCGTCGCCCTCCAGGCGGGCCACAACGGTGCGTACTACATGCTGCGCCAGCTCAGCGGGATTGTCATGGGACTGGTGCTGTTCGGCATTGCGGCGAAGATTGACGCCGAAAAGTGGTATGACTGGGCATGGCCGGTAATGATCGCCTGCCTGGTCCTGCTCCTGTTCGTGGTCCTCCCATTCACCGTGCGCTGGGCGCCCCGCGTTCACGGAGCGCGTCGCTACCTGTTCGGCTCCAGCATGCAGCCGTCGGAGATCTCAAAACTGGCTATCGTCACCTGGACATCCATGCTGGTGGTCAAGAAGGGCGACGCGATGCGACGGCTGAGCAAGGGGCTTTTTCCGTTTCTGGTGATTGTGGGACTGATGGACACGCTGGTCTACGTCGAGCCGGACCTGTCGTCGGCGATGTTCTACACGCTCATCATGGGGATCATTCTGTTCGCGGCTGGCGTCAGGATCGGACACTTCGTCGCACTCGTGGTAATTGCGATACCGGTGTTGTACACGCGCGCCGAAAAGCTGCAGTATGTTGTGCTTCGCATGAGCGCGTTCTTCAACCCGGGGGCGTCGCCCCACATAGACTACCAGGCTCGACAATCGCTGATCGCAATAGGCTCCGGTGGTCTTTTTGGCGTGGGCTTCGGACAGGGCCGCCAACAGTACGGTTTCCTGCCGTTCGCATACGATGACTTCATCGCGGCCAACATCGGCGAGGAGCGTGGGTTTATTGGCCTGTCGGTGCTGATCCTGGGTTTCGTGCTGTACGGATATCTCGGGTTCCGGATTGCGAAACTGGCCCGATCCAGGTTTCAGGAACTGGTCGCGGTTGGCATCGTCGCGACGGTGGTCATCAGCGCCTTCCTGCATATTGGCGTCACGATCGGACTGCTTCCCAACACAGGGCTGACACTGCCGTTCATATCGTACGGCCGCTCGAACATGGTGCTCACCCTGTTGCTCACCGGTATCCTCGTCAACATTGGCAGTGAGCGAGAGCGGGTAATCGGAGAGGGAGCGACAAACCCATTATTGAGCACTGAAGAGTGAACGTCCTGTTCGCGGGTGGTGGCAGTGGGGGACATCTGTATCCAGCACTGGCGATCGCCCGGGCAATGGTCGCCGCCGACCCGCGGATCCAGCCTTTTTTTGTTGGCGCCGAGCGCGGGATCGAGAAGACCATACTGCCTGAGACCGAGTTTCCGTATCAGCTTCTCGACCTGCACCCGCTGTATCGGTCCAATGTCTGGCTGAACTGGAAGACCGTCGCCGGATCGGCGGTGAGTTGGCGTGAGATATCACGGATTATCACCGAAAAGGCGCCGTGCGCACTTGTAGCGACCGGCGGTTATGCAGCCGGCGTCGCGCTGGCAGTGGCCCGATCGCGCAAACTGCCGATCGTGATTCAGGATCAGAACAGCGTCCCGGGGCTTACAGTTCGATGGTTTGCGTCTGCGGCCGCCCAACTTCACCTAGGCTTTCCGGAGTCCGCCCGAAGCCTACGCGTCGGCCGCAACACCGTGATCTTCGATTCCGGAAACCCTATCGCACCACCGCCAGCTTTGAACGAACGCCCGTCTCGGTCCGAAGCGCTCAAACGTTGGGGGTTCGAGCCGTCTGAAGCGCTCACGCTCCTCGTCTTCGGCGGAAGCCAGGGTGCGGAAGCAATTAACCGTGTCGTGGCGAAGTGGGTGCAGCGGGTCACAGGAAAGATGGTGCGCGTGATCTGGGCTACGGGTCCCGCCAATTTCGGTCGCTATGCGCGCCTCGAGAACGCTGCCGTCAGAGTTGTCCCGTATATATCCACCATGGCCCAAGCCTACACGGCAACAGACCTGGCGCTGACCCGCGCCGGCGCGTCGACGACGGCCGAGCTCTCAGCATGGGGTATCCCCGCGGTCCTGGTGCCACTTCCCAGCGCGGCCGCCGATCACCAGACGCAGAACGCCAGAACTGTCGTCGCCGCCGGAGCGGCAGAGATGATCAGCCAGGCGGACCTCACTCCCGACACCTTACAGGCTGCGGTGTCGCGCCTCGTAGCTAATCCAATTGTTTTACATGATATGCGTGAAAAAACGCTGATGCGAGCGCGACCTAACGCGGCGCAAGATATTGCGATGAATATACTTAGCCTGAATTGCTTCAAGTGATAGATGACCTCCTTCTGACCTCGACCGATTCTCGCCCGATTCACTTTGCAGGGATTGGTGGCGCCGGCATGAGCGCGCTCGCCGAGCTCTTCGCCAGGCGCGGGATTAACGTCACTGGTTGCGATTCGAGCTTGGCGGGGGTGGGCGATCTGATTCGTTCGGGGATACCCGTGGCGCAGGGTCATGCGCCGGAGCACGTAATTGGAGCTCGTGCCGTCGTCTTCACTTCTGCGATGAGCCGCGAGCACCCAGAGCTGATGGCTGCGCGCGGTTTGGGGATTCCGGTGATTCGGCGCGCCGAAGCGCTGGGCGCTGCCGTGTCGTGCGGCGATGTGGTGGGCGTTGCCGGGACACACGGCAAAACGACAACGACGGTGATGACCACCGGCGCTCTGCGTGCCGCGGGCCTTGAAGCGACCGGCATCGCTGGTGGGAGGGTCGCGGCGTGGTCTGGCAACATGACCTTTGGCTCGGACCGGCTATTCGTCGTTGAAGCTGACGAATACGATCGTTCGTTTCTCGCTCTCGAGCCCGGAGTTGCGGTGATAACCAACGTCGAGACCGATCATCTCGACATTTACGCCGACCTGGCGGATATCCGGGCGACATTTGCCCAGTACGCCAGGGGGGCCCGCGCGATTGTTCTGTGCTCTGACGACGCGGGGGCCGCGTCGCTCGACCTGCCGCCCACCGCGGAGATCATTCGATACGGCCTAGGCTCGGCCGACGCGCGACTGGTTGCGGTTGGGGTTCGGGCAGAGGACGGCGGGTCCGTCTTCTCCGTTGTTTACGATGGCGAGCCGAAGACCGACGTTCGTCTGCGCGTCCCCGGCCTGCACAACGTCCGGAATGCGCTTGCGGCGCTTGGCGCTGGCATTGCTCTGGGGGTGGAGATAAGCCGGATGGTACCAGGCCTGGAGGCATTTGCGGGCGTTGAGCGTCGCTTTCAGCGGATCGGCGACGTGGCTGGCGTCACTATCATCGATGATTACGCGCACCATCCGACGGAGATTTCGGCGACGATCCAGGCTGCGCGTGCTGCCTTTCCCGGGCGCCGGTTGGTCGTGGCGTTTCAGCCGCACCTTTACAGTCGTACCCGGGACTTTGCCACCCAGTTCGGGACGGCCCTGTCGTCCGCCGATGTCGTGTATCTGACCGAGCTGTACCCTGCGCGCGAACAGCCGATCGAGCACGTCGATTCAGGATTGATCCAGCGCGCGATCGGAGAGGCGGGTGGCGCGATAAAGTGGCGCGGCGAGCGCACTGCCTTGGCCCGCGCACTAGCCAGCGACGTGCGCGCTGGCGATGTTGTGATCACGGTCGGTGCCGGCGACATCACGCACACCGCCGGCGAGCTCCGCGACATACTGACTGGCGTGGCCACCACTAATTGAAGTTTCCCGAGCGCCTGAAGAAACCGGGATATCGCTACCTGGCTGCGATCGCGATCGCGGTCGCGGCGCTTACGTCGCCCAAGTGGGGGCTTTCGACCCTTCGGCGACTGAGCTACTTCCATGTGCGCAAGATCGAGATTCGTGGCGCGCGGTATCTGCAGCCGGATGTCGTTGTGACAAGGCTCCGCGTGGACACGCTGCGATCGATATTCGATGGAGTGGGATCGCTGGAGGATCGGCTCCGGTCGCTGCCCCAGGTTGCGCAGGCGGTGATTAACCGAAAGTTTCCGGGGACTCTGGTGGTGTCGATCGGGGAAAACGCGCCAATCGCGCTCGTCCCGAGGGACGACGGGCTCCAGCCATACGACTCCGCCGGCAAGCCGCTCCCCATCGATCCGAGTCGCGCGAACCTGGATCTTCCGATACTCACCGCCCTCGACACTGGGGCGCTCCGTTTGATGGGCGAGCTACGGACTGTCGATCCGCGTATGTTCGCTCGAATTAGCGAGGTGGCTCCAGTTGGCAGCGATCTGCTGTTCACGTTGACGTCTTCACTCAGGGTGCGTGCATCATCGGGGGTGGCCCCGCAACGCTTCCGAGATATCTTTCCCGTTGAATCCGACCTCGCCCGTCGCAATGAGCGGGCTGCCGAGTTGGACATCCGTTATCGCGATCAGGTTGTCGCAAGGCTTCAATGAACGTTGAACGCGTAGTCGCCGGGCTCGACATCGGGTCGGCGAAAACCACGGCCATCATCGCAGAAGCGATTGGCGACCGACGGCCTACAATCCGTATACTCGGCGTGGGGCAGGCAAGGACGACTGGCCTGCGCCGCGGAATCGTTTCCGATATCGAGGAGACGACTCGCTCTATCCAGAAAGCGATGCAGGATGCCGAGCGTATGGCTGGCACGCGGATCGAGGCGATATACGCCGGAATCGCGGGCGAGCATGTCCACGCGATGACCAGCACGGGCATCGTCGCCGTGAATGGCGAGGAGATATCGCGCGCGGACGTGGATCGTGCGAACGACGTCGCACGGGCTCAGGCAATCCCGCAGGATCGGGAGCTGCTGCACGCGATTCCGCAGGAATACACGGTTGACAAGAACGCCGGCGTGAGAGATCCGATTGGCATGATCGGCACGCGTCTCGAGACTGAGATGTACCTGGTGACCATCGGCAGCTCGCCCGCCATGAATCTTCGCAAGAGCGTGGAGCGCGCCGGCTACCGCGTGCGCGATCTCGTGCTCGAGCCGCTGGCCAGTGCGCTTGCCGTACTGACTGAGGACGAGAAGGAACTGGGCGTAGCTCTCGTTGAGCTGGGCGCCGGCACGACTGACATCGCGATCTTCCACGAAGGCAAGATCCGGCACCTCGCGACGCTTGCCTACGGCGGCAATATCGTGACCAATGACATCGTGCACGGACTTGGTGTGACGCAGGCGGATGCCGAGCGACTCAAGGAGCGGTATGGCAGCGCGTATGAGCCGCTGGTTGATCCTGCAGATGTAATTCAGCTCCCAAGCACCGTTGCGCAGGGTGACAGGCAGATCCCGCGTGAGCTTCTGGCTCACATCATCCATCAACGAATGGATGAGATCTTCGACATGGTACACCGTGAGATACACGCTGCCGGCTATGGATCGCGGCTGGCTGGGGGCATCGTACTGACCGGCGGCGGTGCGGGGATGGAAGGCATCACCGAGCTAGCGGCCAGCGTGTTCGGAACGGGAGTACGGGTGGGTGTGCCGGGTGAGCACGTGGGTGGTCTCAGTGATTCCGTCGAGGCGCCCCGTTTTGCCACAGCCGTAGGGCTGGCACTGTATGGCGCGAATCTTCTGGTTGTGAGCGGCGGGTCGGCGAGCTCCAAGCGAAACTCATTCAACACTCCTGGCGTCGAGAAACTTGCCAAGCGCATGAAGAACTGGCTCGAGGATTTCTTCTAAGCCACCACGTGTAAGTCGCGTGGACCAGTGTCCTGGCGCCGGCCTTCGGCGTCTGTTTGCGGCGTCTGTTTGCGGCAGACCGTTGCCTGAATTTGAGCCAACCGCCGCGTATTCCGGCGACAAGTCGCAAAGCTGCGAAATTACAAAGTTGTGTGGAAAAAACCGCTGAGAAATCGCGCGTGCTAGTCGCGCGGCATGATCGTCAATTGGGCATGGTCGTGCGCTGGATTTTCGCGTATATTAGCCCGTCGTTCCGATCCTGTCGTCCACCCGCCTAGGAGTGCACACCGCGATGATATTTGAGTTTGAGGAGAACACATCGCAAAACGCGCGAATGAAAGTTGTTGGCGTTGGCGGTGGCGGTGGCAATGCAGTCAACAGAATGATCGAGGAGCGGCTCGAAGGGGTTGAGTTCGTCTCGGTCAACACCGATGCCCAGGCGCTCCTGAACTCAAAGTCCGATGTAAAGCTTCAGATCGGAAAGAAGCTTACGCGCGGGCTCGGTGCCGGGGCGCGGCCTGAGGTTGGCCGGCAGGCAATAGAGGAAAATCGAGACGAGGTACTTCGGGCGATGACACACGCCGACCTCGTCTTTGTTACGTGTGGGATGGGCGGCGGCACTGGCACAGGTGCGGCTCCGGTCATCTGCGAGCTGGCTCGCCAGGCGGGCGCACTAACAGTTGGCATCGTCACCAAGCCGTTCCTCTTCGAAGGACGCAAGCGTATGCGTCAGGCCGAGCTCGGTATCGCCGAGATGAGGAAGAACGTCGACACGATGATCGTGGTTCCCAACGAGCGGCTGCTTGCCGTTGTGGGCAAGGGGATTCCGTTCCAGGAAGCGTTGAAGAAGGCCGATGAAGTTCTGCTTCACGCCACGCAGGGCATCTCGTCGCTTATTTCGGTGACGGGACTCGTCAACGTGGATTTTGCCGACGTGCGGACAGTGATGCAGAACGGCGGCTCCGCACTGATGGGAACGGGAATCGGCCGCGGGGAGAACCGCGCTGTCGAGGCCGCTCAACAAGCGATCGCCAGTCCGTTGCTGGACAACGTTTCGATCTCCGGAGCAACCGGAGTTCTGGTGAATATCACCGGTGGCGAGGATCTCACCCTCGGCGAAGTCCATCAAATCAACGAGATCGTTCACGAGGCTGTGGGTGAAGAAGCTGAAATCATCTTCGGCGCCGTTCACGAGCCGGCCATGCACGGCGAGATTCGGGTTACGGTCATCGCGACCGGTTTTGACCGCGCTGCGGCTGGCACAGTGGTTCAGCCAGTATTCGGCAGCAGCGTGCCTCAGCCGATTCGCGGCGTCCCGGTCATTCCGCTTCATTCTACCCGCACGGTGCGGCCTACACAGGCCCCGCTGGGCAGCGGCAGTACCATGGGCCGGCCGACTCCGGCCGCCATACCTGAGATTCCAAGACGCGTGACGCCTTTCAGCCCGGGATCGTCTCCGAATGACGGTCGAGACCAGGAGTTGAACGACATGGAGATCCCGACCTTTATTCGGAGGCAGATGGATTGAAGGCTGTCGCAGCGCGCGGTCTCACATATGGGATTATAGCAACAATGGCTTGGGCGGCGATCCAGTTCACGCCGCCGATAACCCCGACTGTGCCGCCATCAGATCCAGCCGCGCTAGCCGCGACAAACAAGGCGATCGCCGCATCAGCGGTGGCTACCTTCAATCCTGTCATAGTATCTGTTCCGGAATCATCGGTACCGGAGCTCCAGTTCAAGCCTGTCGTCGTGGTTGCGCAATTGCAGCCGGGCATCGATACGGTCGCCCTCGCCGGGACAATACGTTCCTCTTTAGTCGCATCGCTGCAGCATGTCGGGCAGGGCGAGCTTACTAGCGGCGACCGCAGGTCGATCGCTTGGGACCTCGCCAATATTTTTGAGCATCGCGTGGACATGTCGCGCGATCTGGATGACGGTGACAAGTTCCACGTTCTGGTCGAGCGGCTTCAGAAGCCCAACGGCAAGATCATCGTAAACAAAATCCTCGGAGCCAAGCTTTCACTCGGCGATGAGGTCGTCGAGGCGATTCGATTCAAGAGCCGCAATTCCAGCAGCGAATGGTTCGACGGCCACGGCAAGTCGCTCACTGAGTCGTTTCTCAGAACTCCAGTGAGCTTCAAGCGTATTACATCGGTGTTCGGCTTACGCCTGCATCCGATCTTCGGTACGTGGCGAAACCATACCGGTACCGACTACGCTGCGCCCATGGGTACCCCCGTACATGCCATCGGAGATGGCGTGATCGTCGCTGTCGGACCGCACGGCGGCTACGGCAACATGATCGACATCCGGCACAGCAATGGAATGGTGAGCCGCTACGGGCACATGAGCCGATTCGCACGTGGCATTCACGACGGCACACACGTCACGATGGGCCAGACCATCGGCTACGTAGGAATGACGGGATGGGCCACCGGACCGCACCTCCATTTCGAGATTCGCGAGAACGGCGTTGCACACGATCCCAAGGTGGCACTACGAAATCAGACGGGTGCGCCGGTTAGTGGATCGGAGAGTGCGCTATTCAATGAGATCCGGGCACACACGCTCGCCGTCATGGCCAGCTCCGACCAGCCGGCCCAGGTTGCGATGCGCTAGAGTAGTGCCACGCCACGCCACGACCCGCAAAGCCGAATCCCGCACCAGCCAAACTAGTGCGGGATTTTTTGTTCTGTTGTTGACGACGAACCGTTAGCAACGCACTGTTGGCAACCGCTCGATCAATACATCGTCGCATCGCGACCCACTTCGAGCCGCGACGATCTCCTATCGTCAGACTACGATCACGACGCTGTCAGATCCGCAACGGCTGCAGTCGGTAACCCCGGGGCGCAACACGTTGCCGCATTCCACGCACCGACGTACCCCATCAGGCTGGACGGGATAACGGCGTCGGCGCCGGCGACGTTTGACGTAGTCGGCGATGACCAAAAGTGCTATCGCCGCAAAGACACAAACCGCGATGATGATGTACATTCGGTAGCCCTCCGGTCGAAGGCTCGATGGCGTTGGAAGGACTGTGCCAGAGCTGATTTCGCTAGGCATTCCTTCGTGCAGGCATGGTAAATTAAACGTTTGAGCGCTCGCGCAGCCTCTCGCGACCCCGAGCAAGTCTACGCCCCAGAATCTACCAGCCGGCGCGCCCGCACGCGTACGGATCACACCCCCAAATGGCATTTCTTTCTCGCAAAGAAGGCGACGTTCCAAAGCGTTCGCTGTGGCAGAAGATCAAGGACGTCGCGCTCGCGGATGTCACTGTCCTCGCGCGCGGCGGGGTGGACAAGGGCTCGTTGGAGCAGGTCGAGGAGATCCTGCTCCAGGCTGACTTCGGCGTACCCGTGACGCTCCGGCTGGTCGACGAGATTTCACGGCAGGCGCAGCGCGGATCTGTACGTACGAGCGCGGAGTTCAAGGATGCGCTGAGCAAGGGTGTCGAGGACGCACTGCGCGCGGGGAATGCGGATCCCGCACTGCGGGTTGTGCAATCACGGCCGCTGGTAATGTTGATCGTCGGCGTCAACGGCGCTGGCAAGACGACATTCATCGGCAAAATCGCAAGCTCGCTAAGGGCGCAAAAGAAATCCGTCCTCGTCGGTGCAGCAGACACGTTTCGCGCTGGCGCAATAGATCAGTTGCGCGTCTGGGCGGAGCGGTCGGGAGCCGAATTTGTCGGGGCGCCGCCGGGTACCGATCCCGCGTCGGTCGCATACGACGCCGTCGATGCCGCCATCGCACGGGACGTCGATGTGGTGATTATCGACACAGCTGGTCGCTTGCATACGAGCGCTAGCCTGATGGACGAGCTGCGCAAGATCAATCGCGTAATAGCCAAGCGACTGCCAGGCGCGCCACACGAGACTCTGCTCGTGCTGGACGGGACGATCGGCCAGAACGCTGTGAGTCAGGCCAGGACATTTGCAGAAGCGGTTCCTCTAACCGGTCTCGTTATCACCAAGCTGGATGGCACCGCGCGCGGCGGTGTAGTAGTGGCTGTGCATGAAGCGATCGACGTTCCGGTGAAGTTCGTCGGCATCGGAGAGAAAGCGTCCGACCTGCTTCCGTTTGACGCAGCGCGGTTTTCGCGCGAGGTCGTCGGCGACTGATGCCGAGGCGTGTCGCCGCTGACAGTCCGGCAGGACATATCCGGCTCGACACGCCAATCAATTTTCTAAAAGGCGTGGGGCCCGCGCGCGCGGAGTCGTTGCGCAAGCTTGGCATAATCACCGCTGGCGATCTTCTCTGGCACGTGCCAAGACGATACGAGGATGCCAGTACAGTCCGCCGAATTTCGTCGCTCGAGCCGGGGATGGACGCGACGGTCATCGGCCGCGTAATTTCAAAGGGCGTAATTCCAACGCGCAAGGGTTTACGGATATTTCAGGCCGTTGTTCGCGACGAGAGCGGGATCATAGAGGCTTCATGGCCGGGTCAGCCATTCCTCGACCGTGTAATCCATAAGGACGACACGTTGCTGCTGAGCGGGCCCGTACGATTCTTTCACGGGCGTCAGCTCGCCCCTCGCGAGTACGTTAACCTTGGTCCCGACGAGGATCCTACCAGCGGAGGCCGCGTGCTGTCGGTGTATCCGGCCACGGAAGGGATCTCCTACAAGATCCTGCGTGCGCTCATCGACACTCACCTCGATGCACTGCTTCCTCTCATCGAAGAGTATCTCTCTGCCGAGCTGCGTCGCCGCGCAGGCGTGGTTGGTCTAGCGGATGCTCTTCGGATGGTGCATCGCCCTGGATCACTTGCCGAGGCGCAGCGGGGCCGCGACAGACTGGCGTTCGACGAGCTGTTCTTCGTCCAGTTACTGCAACGCCGTGCGAACAGGATTGCACGTGAAGCGCGCGGTGGCATTCGATTTACGAATCATCGAAGGCTGACGTCCGCGCTACGTGAATTGCTGCCATATACGCTGACCGGCGCGCAGGTGCATGCGCTTCGCGAGATTGTCGGCGATATGTGCAGCCCGCGGCGGATGCATCGGCTGCTTCAGGGGGACGTGGGCAGCGGTAAGACGATAGTCGCGCTGTTTGCGGCACTTCTCGCCATGGAGAACGGCTACCAGGCTGCGTTGATGGCACCCACGGAATTGCTCGCGGAGCAGCATCAGCGGACCTTCACGGCGCTGCTCGCACCGTTGGGGATCGAGCCACTGCTATTCACAGGAAGCCTCGGCGCAAGGGATCGCAGGGCTGCGCTTGCTAGAATGGCAACGGACGAGCCACTGCTCATCGTCGGCACGCACGCTCTTGTGCAGGACACCGCACGCTTCGCAAGGCTCGGTTTTGTCGCGATCGACGAACAGCATCGCTTTGGCGTGGAGCAACGCGAGGCGATGGCGGGGAAGGGCGAAGCACCGGATACATTGCTCATGAGCGCAACACCGATCCCGCGCTCGCTGGCGCTCACCACATACGGCGATCTCGATGTGAGCACACTCGACGAACGCCCGGCAGGACGACTGCCGATAACGACAGTGTCGCGCCACGAATCGGCTCGAGAGCGCGTGTTCGCCTTTGTGCGACGCGAACTGGAAGCTGGGCGCCAGGCGTACATAGTCTATCCTGTGATTGAGGAATCCGAGAAGATCGATCTCAAGGCCGCGACGGTAATGTTCAACCAGCTATCCGCCACCGTGTTCGCGGATCGTCGCGTGGCGTTGCTGCACGGTCGCGTCGCTGCAGACGAGCGCGATCGTATCATGCGTGCCTTCCGCGATGGTACAATAGACGTGTTGGTAGCGACGACAGTAATTGAAGTGGGCATAGACGTCCCCAATGCGACCGTCATGTTGATTGAGCACCCGGAGCGCTTCGGTTTGTCGCAGCTGCACCAACTGCGCGGCCGCGTCGGTCGTGGGGCGGATGCGGCGTACTGTATCCTGCTCGGCGACGTGGGAGATGATTCAGCCGAGCGGCTGGCGATATTCACCAGTACTGAGGATGGCTTCGAGATAGCACGACAGGACCTTCGCCTTCGCGGTATGGGTGACCTGTTCGGCCAGCGCCAGAGTGGAGACGCAACGTTCCGCATCGCCGATCCGCTGCGAGACGAGCAACTAAATCTCATCGCGCGTGAGGAGGCCGAACGTGTACTCGAGGCTGATCCGGATCTCGACAACGCCGAGAACGCGGGAGTGAAGCGCGTGTTGACAGCGCGCTACGCGCGCGCGCTGGAATTGTTTCGGGTAGGCTGACGGCCCGCGCTATCCGCGCGGATTGGCCAGCCTTCGCTTGATCCGGTCCAACTCGGCGCTGGTCTTGGCCAACTGGTCCTTGAGCCCGGCGATCTCAGTCGCACGCGACTTGAGCAGCGAGTCGGGATATGGTACCGGCGGCGGCACAGCGGCGAGCGCGGCGCGCGATGCGGCGACGTCGCTCACCATTTGCACCGAATCGGCGTGAAACTGTTGCCGTAGCGCCGAAATCTGCTGGGCGAGAGAATCCATCGTCACGGAGTCCTGTGCGAAGCGCTTCGCGGTCACCTCGGGATTGCGGACCAACCGGTAGCCGCAGCCAGACGAGACGAGCGTGGCCGCAGCGATTGCCGCAAAGATACGCACGGAAATCACGCAGCTGAAGTAACTACAGGAAACTGTCCGCTCAGTCGGACGTCGGCCGCTACAGGCAGAGTTATCCGGAACGTGGCGCCCTGGCTCGCATCATTCTTTGCTGAAATAGTTCCTCCGTGTGCTTCGACGATTTCCTTCGCGATCGCCAGACCCAACCCTGTACCCTTGGCAGAGGCCTTGGCCTGATTATCAGCCTGATAGAACTTCTGAAAGATACGCGGAAGCTGCTCCGGAGGTATGCCGGGTCCGGTATCACTCACGTCGATCACGATATCGTCCGTCTCCAATTGCGCCGATAGCTCTACGCGACCGCCGCGGGGTGTGAACTTGAATGCGTTGGATAGCAGATTGCCGACCACTTCACTCATTCTGTCCTCATCCCA
>JBDTIP010000064.1:0-6317 GCA_039936295.1 Gemmatimonadaceae bacterium | reverse complement strand
GAGACCAGGCTCAAAATCGGCTGCGTTGAATTCTGTTGTCGTTTCCATGAATGCGCGCCCTTCGATCCTACCCAATTGCCAGCTTAACGATCCTGTTGCAAAACTCTTCAAATCCCATTCCCGCAGCTGCTGCCGCCTGCGGGATCAGACTCGTCCCGGTCATCCCCGGTAACGTGTTGGCCTCGAGGCAATAACACTCGCCACGCTCGTCCAGTCTGAAGTCCACCCTGGCATATCCGCGCAACTTCAGCGCCCGAAATGCCCGCAAGGATTGCTCTTTGACTTTATTAGTAACACTTGGGGACAAATCCGCCGGGAACTCCTCAACCGCCATACCAGCGGTGTACTTGCACTCATAATCATATAGGTCTTTCTTCGGCTTGATCTCACCAACGGGCAGCGCCTCGTCGCCCAGCACGCCCACCGTGAGTTCCCGGCCGGCGACGAAACGTTCGATCATCACTTCGTCGTCATATCGGAAAGCCTCGGCAACTGCGGCGTCCAGATCCATAATATCCCGCACAATGGACAGCCCAACCGTCGATCCCTGCTTCGATGGCTTGACGATAACTGGTAGTCCGAGCGACTGTTCGACAAGGTCGGCCGACTGTGGCGCCATCAACCAGTCGGCAGTCTGCACCCCAGCCGCCCGGAACAGGATCTTGGACAGATCCTTGTCCATGGCCAGCGCGCTGCCGAGGTGCCCGCTGCCGGTGTACCGGACGCCGGCCATATCCAGCAGGGCCTGTACCGTTCCGTCCTCGCCCTCCCCACCGTGCAACGCGAGAAAGACGACATCGGCGTCGGTGATCTCGGGCATCGCTATGAGGTCCGGCCGGAGCCGCCCACCCTCGCTCAGACCGGCCAGCGCTTCGAGCGTTGGTGGTTCGGTTCCAACGTTTCGGGCGCGGAGAGCCTGCATCTCAGCTTCGCTCAACACATCACCGGCCGGATCGAGTGCAGTAACCTCATGGCCGCACGTCCTTAGCGCAGCGACGATCCGCAATCCGGACGCCAGCGATACATCACGCTCGGAGGACGCGCCGCCCATCAGGACTGTGATTCGCAAGGGGATGACCCGGGAGCCCGGCATATCGCTGTAGTATAGCCACCCTGTTGGACGAGAGGGAGGATCGCAGTGCGTTCAGGATTACGAAGTAGGAGACTCCGGTACTTTCCAGCCGTATCTCGATTAAGCCGTAACGTCGGCAGGCGTGTCGCGCCTACTGCAACTCCGCGTCGGAAATCCCTGGCATCACAGCGTGATTGCGATCTGCGTTCCGCCTGCCGCGGAACGCGAACACCCCTGACCCACCGTGCTGCTATACTTTGCCGCGACTGTTACAACCTTGTCTTGAACACCAGTAGCAGAAACCGTAAAGGTGTATGATCCCGCTGACTGGCCAAAGCCACATGTACCTGAACACATGAGCGTGCCGTTCACAGCTTGGGCATTCGTATTCGGCACGCCTGCAATGAGAAGCGCTGCATCCTGCTGCTGTCCATTCATGGCAAAGTTGCTCAGTGTGAATTGAGGAATTGCCGAGCCCGTCTGGCTGTTGGTTACGGACGTGATCTGTACGACCGGCCCCGCGACGGTGATCTCCTGTGCACATGAGATGTCATTCCCACTGCACGCCGCGGTCAGCATCAAGCCGAACAAACAGCTGAACGAGAGCAAATCGTTACGCCGTGACGAGTGCCAGAAGCTCATCGACCACCCCGTTGATGATTCAGTCTTACCGTCCCATCATGAAGCGCAGCATGTCCGACCGCGTGACTATTCCCTGCGCTTTGCCGTTCTCGACAACCAGCACAGCCGGCGTGCTCTTGGATAGCAGCTTCACGGCTGACTCGATTGCCTGATCGCTCGCGAGCGCCGGAAATGGCGCGTCCATCACTTCACGCACAGTCGCCTCGAGTAGCGCAGGCGTCTCAAGTCCACGCTGCGACAGTGTTGCTTCGACCACCGATCCAACGCATTCGCTTCCGTCCATCACGGGAAGTTGCGACACGTCGTGCAGCGCCATGAGATTCAGAGCCTGACGCACACCAGCGGCCGGCGCGATGCTCACGATCGCCGGCGCGTCGCTGTCCTTGCGCACGAGCATGTCGCCGAGAGTCACGTGCTCCGCCTCGAGCATCTGGTTCTCACGCATCCACTCGTCGCTGTAAAGCTTGGAGAGGTACCGTTCGCCCGTGTCGCACAGAAACGTCACAACGAGCGCATCGGGATCGTCGACTCTGCGCGCGAGATCGAGTGCTACCTTCGCGATGAGTCCTGACGATCCTCCCACAAAGAGCCCTTCCTCGCGAGTGAGCCGCCGCGACATTGCGAATGCGTCGCGATCACTCACGGTGTGATACTCATCTATCACTGACATGTCGAGCGTACCGGGAACCTTGTCCTGTCCGATTCCCTCCACCTTGTACGGACTCCCCTCAACCTTGTGCTCGCCATGGCTCCGCCAGTACTCGGCGAGAATCGATCCGACAGGGTCGCCGGCGATGATCTTGATGTTGGGATTGCGCTCCTTGAGGTAGCGGGCAACGCCAGTGATCGTGCCGCCAGTTCCTGCCGCTGCAACAAAGTGTGTGATCTTTCCTTCTGTCTGCTCCCAGAGTTCCGGCCCCGTGGTCGCGTAGTGCGCGTCCGGGTTCGCCTGATTGTAGAACTGGTTGGCGAGGACCGCGTTGGGCGTTTCTTCCGCGATCCGCTTCGCCATCATCACGTAATTGTCAGGATGATCCGGCGCGACTGCGGTCGGTGTCACTATCACTTCGGCGCCGAATGCCTTGAGCAGTCGCACCTTTTCCTGCGACATCTTGTCCGGCAGTGTGAAGATGCACTTGTATCCGCGTAGAGCAGCCGCGATCGCGAGACCGACACCGGTGTTGCCGCTCGTTCCCTCGACGATCGTTCCGCCAGGCCTCAACTTTCCTTCACGCTCCGCACGCTCGATGATCGGCAGTCCAATGCGATCCTTGACCGACCCGCCAGGATTGAAGAACTCCGCCTTGCCATACACCGGCGTACGAATTCCTCGCGTTACTCGAGTCAATCGGATCAACGGCGTCCACCCGATGGTCTCGAGCACGTTGTCGTATGGTCGTTCGTTGCGCTTTATATGCATAGTGCTGCTATTTGTGCCGGTGTTTAGTCGATGTCTTCTTCGCTGCCGGAGTGGAGTCCTTTGCCGGTTTCGAGGCTGCACTCGCTGCACTCGCTGCACCCGCCGCGCTGTCCGAGCCGTGGATCGCAGTCGCCTTGTTGAGAATCGAATCTCCCGGCGGCGGCGGCGCATCCGGATGCCGGAAATATACCGGGAACAGAATCGACACTGGCATGGGTGTTCCGCGCAATTTCGCAGGAACGAACTTGAGTTGGCGCGAACCCTTGATCGCCGCTGAATCCAGCGGCGGGATCTTGGACGACTCGATCACCCGTGTCGAATCGTCCACTACCGAACCGTCCTTGTCCACGTAAAGCCTGAGCGTGACGTTACCCTGAACCTTCTCTGCATACAACGCCGGCGGATACCTGAATGGCATGTCCTTATTGAGCATGATCGGATACGTGTCCGGACGCGCCATGCCAGCGTCGAATGCAGCGCCAGTGCCATCGCCCTTGGAGCACGACGCGAGCAACGCGAATGCTGCGACCGCAACGACGCGCGACACGGTCAATCTGGAATCATCATTTGGCATGCTATTCACGTCTTTTGCTGAGCATCCGAGACAAGGCGCGCAAGTGTGCCGAGCGCCTGCAGCGGTGTCATGGTGTTGGGATCGATTCCCCTCAGCTCTTCCACGATGGGGTCAGGGCCCGATCCGAATAATGCGAGCTGGCCCAGCGCTTCGGCACTGGACCCTTCACGAGGCGGCATGTGATGTTGCCCTTCCAATTGACGCAACAGCACCCGAGCGCGTTTCAGTACCGGACGCGGAAGCCCCGCCAGCCTCCCTACCTCGATTCCGTACGAGCGATCTGCTCCCCCCGGCTCCAACGTGTGCAGGAAGAGTATCTCCTCGCCCACTTCTCGCACCCGAACATTGAAATTACGAACTGCTGGAAGCTCGTCCGAGAGTTGAGTGAGTTCGTGATAATGCGTCGCGAATACCGTCTTGCACCCCACTTCGTCGTGTATGTGCTCCGTTACCGCCCACGCTATGGATACACCATCGTACGTCGAAGTGCCACGCCCGATCTCGTCGAGCAGCACCAGCGAGCGGTCAGTTGCTGAGTGCAGGATGGCGCTCGTCTCACTCATCTCGACCATGAAGGTCGATTGTCCGCGTACCAAATTGTCGCTCGCCCCAACGCGCGTGAACAACTTGTCAACCACCCCGATCTCGGCCGAGCTCGCTGGAACAAAGCTACCCATCTGCGCCATGAGTACGATCAGACCGATCTGGCGCAGGATCGTTGACTTGCCGGCCATGTTGGGGCCGGTAAGAATGATCACGCGCGCATCCGTCGTGAGCGTCACGTCGTTGGGAATGAACTTCTCGCGCGGCATCATGCGCTCCACCACGGGATGGCGTCCGCCAATGATCCGCAGATCGAATCCGTCGCTCAATTGCGGCCGTACATACGCCTCCAGCTCCGCAACCTCGCCAAGTGCGGACAGCGCGTCGAGTTCCGCGAGCACTCGCGCGGCGCATTGCAGCCGCGATACCTCGCACGCTATGCGCGCGCGCAATGTCTCGAACAGCGCGCGCTCGCGCGTCTCTATCCTGTCGGCGGCCGAGAGTACGTGCTCCTCGAATTCCTTCAGCGCAGGCGTGACGTAACGCTCGGCGCCAGTCAGCGTCTGCCGGCGCTGGTAGTCGTCGGGAATCCTGTGACCGTGAGTGTTCGTGACTTCTATGTAATAACCGAACACGCGGTTGTAGCCCACCTTGAGCGAACTGATTCCAGTACGTGTACGCTCATCGTTCTGAATGCGTGCGATTCCGTCCTTGCCGCCGTCGCGCAGCGAGCGCAGCTCGTCCAGCTCCTCGTCGAAACCTGTGCGCACCGTTGGATCTTCACCGAGTGCAAGCGGCGGCCGTTCCACGAGCAGGTCGATGATGTCATCGCCCAGCTCCTTGCATGCGTCCCATCTCTCTAGTACCCCTGTCAATGCGTCGCTTGTGATGCGACGCGTGGCGCTTTCTACATCTGGAAGTCGTGCGACGGAATCACCCAGTGCACGCAATTCACGCGGCGTGATTCTGTTCGCGGCAACCTTGGCTGCGAGGCGCTCCACGTCGCGCACCCCATCCAGCGCGGCACGGATTGTCGACCGGGTCATCGCATCCGATGCAAATGCACCAACGGCGTCGAGCCGCGCGTCGATTGCCGCAACTTGTGATAATGGTGCCAGCACCCACTGCCGCAGCAGCCGCGCGCCCATCGGTGTGAGAGTTCGGTCCAGTACGCTGATCAACGTGCCTTCCTGTCCCGTTCCGCCACGCAGTGATTCCGTAAGCTCCAGGTTGCGGCGCGTCATCTCGTCCAGCGGCATTGTGGCGCCGCTGCGCTCCATCACCGGTCGACGGAGGTGTGGAACTCCGGCGGGTTGCAGCTCACGTACGTACCGCAGTAGTGCGCCGGCCGCGCCAACCGCAACATCGTCGGATGGCTCGACTCCGAAGCCGTCGAGCGAACGCACGCTGAACTGGCGATGCAGATCTTCGCGCGCCATGGCTGCATCAAACTCCCACGCCGCACGGCGAGACACCAGGAGACCGTCGAGCATCGCCACCAGTTCGGTATTGGCGCCTGCGTCGTCCGGAACTACTATCTCGCGCGGTGACAGTCGCGCGAGCATCGCTTCGGTCTCCGATAGACCCACCACGATGAGTCGCAGCTCACCGGTCGAAATGTCCAGCGCCGCGATTCCAGTACGGCGCGCGACACCTTTCCCTTCCGTCGCCATCGCGCAGAGAAAGTTGTTGCGCGACCCATCCAGCAGCTCATCAGAAAACACCGCGCCCGGTGTGACTGTCTCCACGACTTCGCGGCGCACCACACCTTTCGCCGTGCTGGGATCTTCCACCTGCTCGCATATCGAAACACGATGGCCGAGCTGCACGAGCTTACGTACGTAATCCGGACCTGCTTTCACTGGCACGCCAGCCAGCGGCACCTGCGATGCTCCGCCGTTGTTGCGCGACGTGAGCGTGAGACCCAGAACGCGCGCGATGAGCTCCGCGTCTTCGTAGAAGGTCTCGTAAAAATCGCCCATCCTGAAGAACAGGATCGTACCGGGATGTCTGCCCTTTATCTCCCGGTACTGCTGCATGAGTGGTGTGGCCGCCGCCGCCACCGC
>JBDTIP010000063.1:0-11034 GCA_039936295.1 Gemmatimonadaceae bacterium | reverse complement strand
GTAGATGAAATGTTTGTGCTCGATGAGCTTGCCCTGCATCTGTCGCTTCAGATAGGCGCGCCAAAGAAACGCTGTGAGGTCCAGCCGTCCTTCTCGCGTGCGAACGGCATTCCGTAACGTTCGAGGTCGTTGATGCCGCGAGCGGCACCCTCGGTCACTATCTGCACCGTGCGGGGAGCGGCCAGCAGATAGCTCTCCTTGAGTGTGTCAGCCGCATGCTGTTGCCACGTATCTCCGGGATCGATCGTCGCGAGCGCCGCGTTGATGCCACCTGCGGCCAGTGATGTGTGAGCGTCGGCCCTCGGCCGCTTACTAGCGACAAGGACATCGACCCCGCGCGCAGCGAGCTCGATCGCGGCGCGCAGGCCCGATCCTCCCCCCCCGATGACGAGGACGGATGTCGAGACGCGGTGTTCGAGAAAGTTCATCATCATGCTCCATTCAGCTTGGAAGGTTGGTTCCGCTTGCGATGCGTCCACGCGGTCCGCGTTGCGCGGATTCAGCTTTATCGCCGTCCCATGCGCGCCGCCTCACTGTCGCGGGTGCGCTAGTAGCGGCTCACGAGCCGAACTTCCGAACCAGGCGCATCTACCGGAGCCGCCGGCGCGGAGTCGATCAGCCTCGCTGGGCGTGACATCCGACCGCTCCGACACCGATAGGACGTCTAGCTACCGACCTCATCCCGGCTGCATATCACTTTCAGCAGCAGCGACAGCCGCCGGCACCGCTATCCAGCTGCGCGGCGCCTACGGCTATACCGTCCGACATACCAGTGTCGTAGCCAGCGTCGCGCACGGCTTCGGAGATTCGCTCGGACGACACTTTGTCTGGATCGTACGACACGTCAGCACTCCCTATGTGCACGTCGTCCACGCTCACTCCCGGCAGCGTGCTCAATGCGGTCTTCACCGCACCGACGCAACTCCCGCAACTCATCCCGCCAATGTCCAGGTGCATCGATTCCACTATTCCTCCGTGATCTGTTTTATCCGTTGGTGCATCCCACATGACATCACAGTGCAGACTTGATGCCGCGTAAAGCATTCCACACATTTCACCCGGGCGAGAACTGCAGATATTCTCGCCGGGCGAACAGGTGCGGCGTGCAGCGCTGTGCATACCACGCAAGCCGTGGCCGTGAAGCTACCCCGATTTGATGGACACCTTAATAAGCCTGATATTCAGGCACGGGGTAGCAAAGGGATCGACCGAGCCGAGAAGCAGTACGAGGGACGTGGGAAAGCGAGGAGAGAAGCAAGAGCGGCGTTCCTTCAGTGCCGAGTTCAAGCTCGAGGCTGCACAGCTCATGCGGAGTCGGCGCGCTCAAGGGGTGACCCTGGAGCAGATTGGCCGTGAGTTGGAGGTTCCCCCCGACCAGTTGCGTGCGTGGTCGCGGCAGGCAGATAAGCGCGCCGGTGCCAAGCCACCCGATGTCTTTCCTGGCAATGGCAATCTGCCGAGTGCGGAGGAAGAGATCCGGCGCTTGAGGCGGGAGCTGGAAGCCACGCGGCAGGAGCGTGATTTCCTAAAAAGCGACGACGTCCTTCGCGAAGGAGTCGCGGTGAAGTACGTCTGTATTGCTCGTCACAGAGGCGAGTTCCAGGTGCGACTGATGTGTCGAGTGCTGGAAGTCTCGGAGTCTGGCTTTTATGCTTCGGAGGTACGACAGCGGCGTGCACCGAGTATTCGCTCGACGACCGATCAGCGACTCACGTTGCATGTACGAGCATTGCACAAGAAGAGCTCTCGTCGCTACGGTGCGCCACGCATACACGAGGATCTGATGGAGGCTGGCATCCGGTGTGGCGGAAAGCGCGTTGCCAGGACAGGATCCGATGCGAGAGAACGGGTTCAGGGAGAAGCGTGCACGCCGATTCTGCGTGACGACCAAGTCTGATCACGCTCATCCGATTGCGCCGAACACGCTCGACCGCGAATTCGACATTTCCCCGCATTCAGTCAAGATATCGCGATCCGGGTAAGACCGCGAAGGAAGGTCCGGGGAGCGGCGTCGGAGCACGGCGTACGGAGCCCATTTTTTGTTTTCCGAATTGGCGACCATGGTCTCTGCTTCGTTGTAAGGACGACTGCATCATGCGAGACACAACCACGAATCGCTCCCACAAGCACATTTAGTCTGGCACATCGTAACACCTAATTACTCATTACTCCAATCTTGAGGTAGAGCATCTCCTCTCAGGTGCGCCTTGGACGCGGGCTGGTGACGGTAAGTGTATTGACCGTCGTAGGCTGCGCATTCACATGGTTCACGCGTAACCGCCGTGAATCTGTGCGCCTTGCGGTCGCGGCCCTGATGTTTATGGCGGCTGGCGGTGGGATTCTGGCCAGCGCATCACGTCGAGCAAAGAGCGATCGCACGTAATTGATCGATGTCTACCGCTGCGCTCGATGCCAAGCGTCCGGTTTTCCAATTGGCGACTCTAGTCCCGCGTGTCTCATTGCAAGCACGACTGCGACAGTGGTTATCATCTCAGCCTGCCGGGGTTCCAGCACAAGCTGGATGGTCGGTTTCCAGCGCGCGTCGTAAGCGTACGCACGGTAAGCTGAGCTACTTCACGGCTAACCAGCGAGCAGCAGCGTAAGGGTGAAAACCGATCCTTCGCCGTCGATACTCTCCGCGGTCAGATTGCCGCCCATCCCAACCGCCAGATCTCGGCTAATCGCGAGACCGAGACCGACACCCGTGTCGACCGAACTGAGCGTGCGCCCAATTTGAACGAACGGCTCAAAGATGCTGTCCAATTTGTCGGCCGGTATGCCGCGGCCTGTGTCTCGAACGCCGACGACAGCCGTCCCGGCCACTGCTCGGCAACTGACAGTGATCTCTCCGCCGGCCGCGGTGTACTTTATCGCGTTCGTCAGGAGGTTGAGAAGAATCTGCGTGACCTTTTGACCGTCTGCCATGACTCGAATTGGCGTCGCGAGCGGCGCGCCAGCGTCATCGGTGGAGGCGGCAACAAGATAATGAACCCCCTTGAGCCGAAGTTGCGGGTCCACCAGAGATTCCGCACTATCAAGCGAATCGTGAAGGGCCAAACTCTGCATGTCGTATGCGACTTGACCCGCCTCGAGCTTGGCGTAGTTCAGTATCGTGTTGATCAAGCCTAGCAGATGGGCTTCGGATTGCTGGATTCGATGAAGATCCGAGATCTGCGCCTCCGTGACGGGACCTCGCAGTCCCAACTCGATCAATTGTGCGTAGCCACTGATCGCGTTCAGTGGGGTTCGTAGCTCGTGGCTCATGTTGGCGAGGAACTGTGCCTTTGCCGAGTTCGCGGCTTCAGCTGAGCGCAGTGCTGCTTCGGCTTGGAATCGCGATCTCTCGGCCACGACGCGAGCCGCATTCGCCGCATCGTAAAGCTGGGCGTTCTCTTCGGATAGGGCTTGTTCGCGTAGTGCGCTCAAGAGCATTCGCTCGGCGATGTCCCGCTGACGGACGAGCGATGAGTCTTCACTTGGCGCGTGCCAGAGCTCCACGATGAGCTGGTCGATCCAGGCCGCGTTCACCTCGACGGGCCAGACCTTGCATCGCCACACACCCTGGTCGCCAGTCTCCAGGTCCGCCCGTGGCGGCGTTCCGTCTTTGGCGCGCCCTTTCGCGCTCGAGTTACCACTCGAACTCTCCGGCGCGATCACGCTTGCCTGAATGCTGACGTTCACACTCACGTTGGCACTGACTTTCATGCTTGCTGTGACGTCGCTTTGCTGACTTCGCGCATCGCGCACGCGGTCGAGAAGGTCGACGATATCCTTTCGGGGCGGATTGGGATGCCGACGTGTTGACTGAATCTCCAAGACATCTGCTATGGGTCGCCCGAGGATGGCGGAATCCTGCAATCCGCTCGACTCGCGGAACGCTGCGTTTGCAAAGATGACGGTGTGCCCGTCACCATGCACGACCACGATACCAACCGGTGCGTGTTCCAGGTGGCGGAATGACTCTCGAAGAGCAATGCGCTTCAGATCGTCTGCGGAACGTGAATCATCCCGAGCGACGCCAATTGCGTTGCCTGTTGCGTCGCCTTCCACCCCGGGTCTCGACCGCTCCTGTTCAAAGTTGGACACCGGGATTTACTTATCGCTCAGTCGAGCGAGCGCTCGGTAAGTAATTTCGCCGCCGGCGTCCAATCGGATCGCGTAGTCGAGCTCGACGAATCGAGCGAGTGCCTGCTCGAGGTCAAGCACGGGCACCGCTGTATGCGTTGCGAGGAGCTCGACTGATGCGGAGCGGAGTCTCACCAGCGTCTCAAGCACCGATGCCTCGCGTTCGGTCAGACCAGCATATCCGACCTGTCTTGATCGCTCGTCAAAGCTCGGGACGCCGGTGAGGATACCGCGATAATCCTTGAGGAACTCGTTCATTACTGCACCAGTGGCCGTGATCTCGTATGAGCGTAACGCCGCACTGTGCGCGCTGCCACGCATCTTGACCACCGCCAACACCTTCTTGAGGTCGCCTTCGATCTCGACGTAGCGCTGCATGATAATGTCGTCGGTGATGAACGAAACTCTGTCGCCGGTGAACTGCATGTGGTTGCTGTTCTCGACTATTTCGGCGGTCATCATGACCGTGATGCCAGTCGCGGTGAGCGCACCCACAAGCCGGTACAGCGATTCCTGGAAGTCTTCTCGAAATGTTGGGGCGAGAGCGACTTGAAATCCAGACAGGGAATCAATCACGACGCGCGTTGCGCCAAGTCGCTTGACCGCGCTGGAGATATCCGCGAGCGTCTCATCGACGGAGAGGTCGAGAGGCCGCAAGTAAATTACTCCGAGGTTGCCCAGGCGAACCTGCTCCTCCAAATCCATATCGAGTACCCGCGCACGTGACAGATACTCCTCCGGGTACTCCTCAAACACTACCACGACCACCTTTTCCTCTGCGCGAATCCCCTCGGCTACGAACTGCGTTGCGAACGTAGTCTTGCCGCTTCCGGCGGGACCGGTCAGCAATACTGCGTCACCGGCGGGGATCCCTCCGCCCATCATTTCGTCCAGGCCCGGAATACCCGTTTTCAAGCGAGCCTCAACTTGTGGGCGAGGTTTCCTGCGCATCTGCTGCTCCGGAATGCGCGGAAAAATCTCCACGCCGCTCCGGGTAATTCGGAACGTATGCAGCCCTGGCATCTGCCCCTGACCGCGGATCTTGGTCGCCTGAAACTTCCGAACAACCGAGTTCCGGTCGGTCGCCTGCGCCAGCCACAAGATTCCGTCAGCTACAGTGAAGACCGGGCTCCGGGATTCCTGCTCGTTGTACTCGCCGATGAGGAAGGACGTGACCTCCCACGTGGTGAGCTGCAGAGCGAGGTTCTGGATAAACTGCTCCAATCCCATGGCCCGTTCTGCATCGGTTGAGTATTGCCTGTTCGACGCGAGGTTGATCGTCCGGAACGAATCGAGCACTACGATTTTTGGCTTGTAACGCTCGACATCGGTGATGATGCGGGCCAGCACCTGGTTCAAGTCCTGGCCCAGGACTTCGGCGCTGAGATTGATGAACCTGACCGCGGTGCCGACCAGTTCCGGCTTGAAGAATCGAAACCGGCGCTGATAGCGGATCATCTTGAGCGTAGACTCGCCGAGCACGGTGAAGTACAGAGCGGGTCGCTCGACTGTGGCATTTGCGAAGACGATCTGCTGCGCCATCGTGGTCTTTCCCGCACCCGGAACGCCAGCGATGATATTGAACGAGTACTCAGGCAGTCCACCTCCAAGTACCGAATCGAGCCCCGGGATTCCCGTCGCAAGGTTATGAAGCAGGTCCGAACTGTCGTTACTATCGTTACCATCGGTGTCGTCGCCGTTCGCACTGGTGGTCGCGTCATCCGTCCGGTTCTTGCTCATGTCCTTGGAGCTGCCCTTGGTCATGTCGTGGGTTCTATCAGTCATGAGGCGTCGTTACCGTGGTTGGACTGTGGTGCGGTAGTAACCGCTCCGCGAGAAACGTCCCGCGCGCCGGTGCTAGGCGCGGTGACATTGTCCAGGAGACTCAGCGCGATATCCTCCCCGATCAATCCACTGAGAGTCGCTATGATAGTGGTCAGCACCGTCGTAGCCGCTGCGATGGTCGCATTCGTTCCCTGCACTCCGGCATTCTCGGCGAGCTGAGCGAGATGGGGCGACGTCCCTTCGCGGTGCAGGACGCCGACGAGGACCGGATGCTCTGGTGTGGCGAGAGTGATGGCGCGGACGAACAGCGCGTGGGATCCGGCCTGCCCTACCCATTCCGAGAGTGCACGATACACGTGCGCGAGAACGCGTTCGACATGGGCGGCGACTTCGTGAGAAGTGCGGCGTTCGTGTGACTCAAACGCGAGGATGCGTAATGCGGTTGCCCGCGCTGTCGCTCGCTCCACCAGCGAATCCGGCGTGTTCAAGCGGTTCGTCTCCGGATGCTGATTACCCGCGTGTCAGTTTCCTTCATGGAGTCAGCAGAAAAGTCGCAATTCCGGGTAACGGGCCCGCGCCCGTGGGTCTCTCGTAACCCATGAATATACCTCTCCGAGCCGTGCCCCGTTCGCCCTTCGCCGCTCGCCGCTCACCAGTTCAGGAGACGCGTTGGGGTGACCTCTTTCGTCGGTGCAGTCCGTCGTGGACATCGCCACGTCGTTGCAGGATCATCGCGGCGGCGAGCCTGCAGCGTTGAAACGTCTCGTGGACTAGCCGGCGGGAACGCCAAGGGCGCTGACGGCGAACCATACGGAGTAGGCGACGAGTGCCGAGAGCGATGCGTCGCCCCCGTTCCAGATTGCGAGACCTTGCTGGTCCAGCAGCTCAGCCGCGAGACCGCCGTCGAGGTCCGCGCGGCGCAGCCATTCCAGCGTCTTTGCGGCGTCCGGCCCGATGAGCGTCGCACAGCGCTCGGCCAGACTTACACCAGCTGCTTGCGTCGGCAGCGGTTCGAGACGACGCACTGTACGCCGATAGATGGAATCATCGCGAGACAGCAGATGGTATAACGTGACCCAGTAGGCGGAGCCGACGGGATCGTCCAGCATTGACGTCGCACCTGCGAGATCCGTCGCGGTGACGAGCACTGATCGCGCGGCGTCCTTGTCGGTTGCGAATTGACGAAGTACAGCTGCACGCACAGCTTCGCCACTCTGGACCGACTCCGCGCTCTTTTCGTCCAGAGTCTGCTTCAGTATCTCGAGTGCTTCGGCGACGAGTGCGTTGCCATGGAGCGTGTACGGCAACGGTGCGTCGGCGCCGGATGGCGTTACGTCGGTGCGGTACAATGGAAGCGATCCGTGTCGCGCCGCGGCGATGTCATCGTTCGCTGCATACAGCGCTTCAGCGATGGGCGCGTCTTCGACGATGCGGTCGTCGCCGGTCTGGGCGACGTATCGATCGACAGCGATCGGATACGCGGCCGCTGCGTCAAGACAGAACGCAACGTCGAAGGGCGTGCCATCGATATAGTTGACACCGCGACCGGGCGCGTAGCCGTGCAGCTCGCACGTTCGGAGCAACAACTCACGGGCGAGCGGAGCTTCTGCGAGTTGTAGCGCCGGAACAACCCACATGAGGGCCTCGTAATCGCGAACCGTCAGCCCTTGCTCGCACCACGGCGCGCGTGACCGGAACAGATACCACCGCGCATCGTCGATCGCGCGGCCCGCGGCGTAGAAATACGCGAACATCAGATGCCGATTGACCAGCCGATCGGCGGCCGGCACGCCAGTCGTCTGCTGCAGCCCAGTCAGTGCCTCGCGCGTCTGGGTTGCGAGCGAGCGCCATCCGCGGCTACGCATGCGGTTGAGCATCGCGGTAGCACCGTCACGCTCCGGCCCTGCGGCAACATACAGCGCGAGATCGATGTGCGCGCCCGCGTCGAGCGACACTTCGCGTACGAGCGAGAATCGCACGACGCCGTCGTCGCATTTGCCGGTGTGCGCGGTCATCCCATCACCGGCGAACGCGAGAGCGATCTCGGAGCCTCGATTGGTTCCGCTCAACGTCACGACATCGTTTGCCAGTGTGATCTCGTGGGGGTCGGCAAAGAGTCGCGGCGTGCGAATGCGATGCTGCCTGATCCCGAGCGCTCCTTCCGCCCTAAAACTCACGACGGATGGAATGCTACCCCGATTTTCCAACGAGATTGCGTAGACGAACCCCGGGAAATCAGCGGCGCGGCCGGAGGGAGCGAAAATGGTCCCGCGAACGACCAGGTCTCCTACCGTCGAGTTGAAGGTGGGCAGCCACTCCAAAACGCGTTGCCAGGCCATCCGCCCGGTGCCCAGCTCGACCGGCTCGCCGTCGGCGGTGAACGCAAGTCTGAGTAGCGGCGGGGCACCGCCCTCCTCGAAATCAGGCCCGCCGGCGAACTCGATCGCACCCCGATGCGCCTGTGAGACAAGGCCTATCCCATGCACGGACCCGTCCGCCGGATGGATGCATGGAAGTGACAACCAGTGGTTGCCGGTTACCTGCCACGGGATCGTTGGTGGCTTGCGCAGCTCAGACCTCACTTAGCTTTGGTTGACACAGGGTTGACGGGAATGCTAACGTCCCCGCTTCGCGCCTACAACGATTTTACCAAGAGCAAATGCCTCGTCGCCGGTTCCAAGCTGCAATTCTCGCTCTCGCGGCGGCGCTGTGTACCAGCCCCGCCAGCGCGCAGGCGGTATCCGGCCTCGGCGACGATGCGGGAACGCCTCCGGCGGGCAGCATCCGGATCAAGATCGAGAGTGACTGGTCGTACTTCGATCAGCTCTTTGCGTCGCCGACAGCGGGCGCAGCAGGGCTGCTCAAGCCGCTCGGTGCGCGATACAGCTTCGATAGCGTGGGCGTGGCCCAACTTCCGATCCTGAAGCCCGTACAGGACACATTGCGGGCGATTACCGGGGTCGCTGGACTCAATGTCTCGCTCGGTAAGACGGTCACACAGGTTACCGACCGCATGACGAGCATACCTGTCTCGCTCGAAGCTGGAGTCTCGCGCTGGCTGTCCATCAAGGCGCTGGTCCCCATAGTTGAGACACGCACGAACGTGTTCTTTCGCGCGAATCCGGGCGCCAATGAGGCAAACCTCGGCCCCAACCCGGCGGCATCCGGAGACGCGGTTGCGCGGGCCACCGATTCGATCTTCGCCAGCCAAATGGTGTCTGCCGCGACTGCGGTTCGGGCATATTGCTCGGGCAGCGGCGCGAGCGATCCTCAGTGCACCGGCGCGACGGCGCTCGCCACTTCCGCGACAGGCCTCGGCAACTCGCTCGCCTCGCTCTACATGAACGGCGCGTTTGTGCCGACGCGCGGCAGCACGGTTCAGAGCGCAGTCGACGCGCGGATCGCGAGCGTACGTGGCTCGCTGAACGCGTTTGCGGCCAATCCCGCAACCGGAGTTCCCGCAGTCACCGCGACCGGCGTCGTAGGCGCCTCCACACCGCTCGCCACACCGGGCTTGCAACAGGTGCTGAGCGATCCTGCGTTCGGGGTGGGACTGCAGCCATTCCAGACAATCCAGCGCACCCACCTGGGTGACGCAGAAGTCACCGCGAAGCTGTTGTTGTTCGATTCGTTCTATCTTCGCAACATGTCCAGGTTCGAGCCGACTGGCGTCAACGCGCGCCTCGCAGTTGCTGCGGGCTACAGATTTCCAACCGGAGCGCTTCCCGCACAAAACGCGCTGACAGACATTGCGAGCGGCACACACGCTGGCGCTGTTCTGTTGCGGGGCTACCTTGACGTGATGCTCGGAGGACACTTCTGGGTATCTACAGTAGCTCGGTACGCGAAGTCGACAAGCGATACCATGACGTTACGCTACGATCCCGGTGTAGCGTTCCCATCGGCGTCGAGCGCGATCGGCGTGCAGCGCACGCTCGGAAACTTCATTCAACTCGAAGCGACACCGCGGTGGGTGTTCAATGACTTCGTCTCGATTGGAGGCCAGTACCTCTACACGCATAAATCGCAGGATTCGTACACTACCGGCGGGACTCCATTACCGATCCTCGAATCGGGCTCGGACTATACCGAAAAGCGTGTCGGCGGCGGCATCGTGTTCTCCAACTTGCACGCCGTGACCCAGGGGAAATCCAGGTTTCCCTTCGAGGTCAGTTACATGCATAGCGAAACTATCGGTGCCAGCGGAGGGGCCGTGCCAAAACTGATAACGGACGGAATCCTGATTCGGTTGTACTGGCACTTGAAACGACAGGCGCCCGCGGGCGGATGAGCTCGTCTCCGCTCGCATCCGTCGTCATTCGCAACACGAGCGCGGATCTATAGGCGCGCTACCGGCGAATCCGCGCGCTACGCCGTGGCGGCCGCTTCGAGCAGTTCCCTTGCGTGCGCGCGGCTTGCCCGACTCTCCGGATCTCCGCCCAGCATTCGCGCTATCTCTGCGACGCGGTCTGCGGCCGATAGAACGCAGATGTCGGCCGTCGTAACACCTTCACGTGCACCCTTCGCCACAACGATGTGGTGGTGCGCGCGCGCCGCTATCTGCGGCAGGTGCGAGATCGCGAACACCTGATGTCGCTCGGCAACGCGTCGCATCGTGTCGCCCACTTGCAATCCAACGCGGCCGCCAATGCCGGCATCGACCTCGTCGAATACCAGCGTTGCAATGTGGTCCACTTCGGCCAAAACGGTCTTGAGCGCGAGCATGACTCGGGCTAGCTCACCGCCCGACGCAACTCGCGCGAGCGGGCGCGGATCGTAACCGACGTTGAGTGCGACACGGAACTCGACGTCTTCGGCGCCCTGCGGAGAGATATCTGGCCGCTGGGTCAATGCAACTGTGAAGCGTCCAGCCTCCATTCCAAGCTGCGGAAGCTCTGCCGAAACAGCGTTGCTGATCGCTGTAGCCGCGCGCTTCCGGAGCGTCGTCAGCCGCGCAGCCGCGGAACGGAGCCGCTCGACGGCTTCCGCCTCCTGCTTGCGCAATTGTGCGACGTCGAATTCGGCTGAGTCTACCAGGTCGAGCTCGGTCTGAGCCTGCGCGCCGGTTGATATGACGTCCGCGAGCGTGCCGCCATACTTCTTACTCAGGCGGAATATCAGATC